>CAIMWY010000293.1 GCA_903845315.1 uncultured Burkholderiales bacterium | reverse complement strand
GCCAGTTGCCGGGCCACCGTGTCTGCCGCCCCCCCCGCCGCAAAGGGTGCAATCAATTTGATGGGCTTGTTGGGATAGCCCTGCGCCATGGCAGCCCCTTGCAGGCCCATGGACAGGCCACAGGCCAAGCCCACGAAGCGAAGAAGGCGGTAGATCCATTGTGTTGTTTTAGCCATGCGTGATCTCCTGATTGTTGTGATGGTGTGTTGTTTGCGCGTGGGGTGGGCGGGTGGTCATGTGCGGTAGCTCGGGTCGGCCCGGTCAAGCATGCGCAGCAAAGCCGGCCACTCCATGACGCCGTAGGGTCTGCGGATATTGGGCTGGTAGTTTTGGAAGGTTTCTTCCAACACGTGTGCAGACACCTGTTGCAACGGTGTGTTGCAGGCCATGGCGGCCAACTGGGCACGGCAAGACAACTCCATGCGGTGCATCCAATTGAAGGCTTCGCCCACGCTGCGGCCACAGGTCAACAAGCCATGGTTGCGCAGCACCATGGCATCGGTGTTTCCGAGGTCTTTGACCAACACCGCTTGCTCGGCCATGTCGAGCACCACGCCCATGTAGTCGTGGTAGCTCACTTTGAGAAAACGCATCGAGGTTTGGTTGATCGGCAACAAGCCGCATGCCAAAGACGACACCGCCATGCCTGCCGCGGTGTGGGTGTGGATGACGCAATTGACTTCAGGACGCGCCTTATGCACCGCGCTGTGCAAAATAAAACCTGGCTTGTTGAGGCCATAGTTGAGCTCACCAAAGTCGGGTTTGTGCAGCACATTGCCGTCATGGTCGAGCTTGATCAGGCATGACGCGGTCATCTCTTCGTACATCATGCCGTAGGGGTTGGTGAGGAATGCATTGTCTTCACCCGGCACCCGCAAGGTGATGTGGTTGGCCATCATGTCGGACATGCCGAAGTGCGCCACCAAACGGTAGCAAGCGGCCAAGTCGATGCGTGTTTGCCACTCTGCTTCAGAGACTTTACCCTCGAGCGATGCAATATCTAAGTAACCCAGTTTGGCCATGGTGGTCCTTGTTTAAGTTGAGGCTTGCACCACATTGCGCAACGGTTGCTGCAGCACATACGCGTTGAGGTTGTGGCAAAAAATGTCAAACACTGCTTGTGCATAGCCCGTGAAATGACCCGCAGTGTGCGGCGACACCATCACTTGCTTCATGTCCCATAGCGGCGATGAGGTGGGCAGGGGTTCGACTTCAAACACATCTAAAAATGCGCCGCCCAAATGGCCGTCATTCAAGCACTCGACCAATGCGGCTTGGTCCACCACTTCGCCGCGCGAAAGGTTGATCAGGTAAGCGCCTTGAGGCAGCAAACGCAATAGGTCTGCATCGACCAAGTCATGTGTGGTCTCTGTCAGTGGGCAAGTCAGTATCAGGTAACGAACTCGGTGCAGGTGGTCGGCAAAGGTGGCAAAACTCTCCACCCCTTGGAATGCAGGGTTGACTGCATGGCGCGCAGGATCGCGCGTGACGCCCCACACCGCCAAGCCCAATGCCTGCAAGTAACTCGCAATTTGCAAACCGATAGGCCCCAAGCCCACCACCATGGCGGGTTGTCCGATGAAACTGTGTGTGTGGGGGTCGTTGAGCAACGGGCACCAAGCTTTGCTGGCCTGGGCTTGCACAAGGCTTGGAAAGCGCCGGCCCAGCGCCAGCACAGCCGCCACGGCGGTGTGCGCGACTGACTGGGCGTTGGCCCCTGATGAGGTGGTGACACGAACGCCGCGCTGCATCAACTCGCCAAAAATAGGCCGATCGGCACCTGAAGAATGGGTATGGATCCATGCCAAAGCAGGCGAGGCTCTCAATACCTCGTAATAGCGCAGCAAGTTAGGCTGAAGTTTGGTTTTGGTGGAGGCCCCCGTCACATCACGCGAGACAAATGCGATGTCGCAAGGGTAGTGGCCCTGCGCATCAGGCTGACTGTTAGGGGTGACCCAGTTCAATCGCACCGTGTCTTGCGAAGCTTGGGCGACCACGCCTGCGATGGCCTTGCCATAGGTGTCCAGCGCTTGGCTCGACAACAAGACGTTCAGCACAGGATCAGCACCAGAAGTTGTAGACATGGCGCAGCGCAATCACTCCGCTTTGACGCCCGCTTGCTTGGCGACCGAGCTCCACTTGGTGAACTCGCTGCGAATAAAGCGGTCAAACTCGTCTGGCGGACTGGCCACCACATCCACACCCATCTTGGTCATCTTCTCTTTGACATCGGGCATGTTCATGACGGTGCGAATGTCGTTGTGGATTTTGGTCAGCACAGACTTGGGCAATTTGGCGGGCGCCAACACCCCACCCCACAAAGCGGCAGAAAAGTTAGGTATCGCAGCCTCGGCCACGGTCGGAACTTTAGGGAACAACGCCGAGCGTTGCGCGCCCGAATAACTCAAGGCTTTGAGCTTGCCAGCTTCCACCTGCTGCAAGGCTTGCGCCGGGCTGCCGATGTTGAGGTCGACCACTCCCGAGATGGCGTCCATCATGGCCGGTGCGCCGCCGACATAGGGCACGTGGATCATCTTCACGCCAGCGGCCGAATTGAGCAACTCTTGCGACAGATGGTGCACCGAGCCGTCGCCTGGCGTGGAGTAGGTGATGACGCCTGGCTTGGATTTAGCCAAAGCAATCAACTCAACCAAGTTGTTGACGGGCAACTTCGGGTTGGCCATCAACAACAAAGGTGAGCTGCCAATTTGGGTGACGGGTGTGAAGTCGTTGAAAGCGTCGTACGACAACTTAGGCCGAACCGCAGCAACCACCACATGGTTGGTCAGAATCACCAACAAGGTATGTCCATCGGGCGCAGATTTGGCCACCACATCTGCCGCGATGACGCCCGAGGCGCCAGCACGGTTTTCAACCACCACAGGTTGGTTCCACACCGTGGGTAATTTTTCAGCCAGCACGCGGGCCATGATGTCGGCCAAGCCCCCGGGCGGAAAGCCCACCACCAAACGCACAGGCTTGCTGGGGAACTCTTGCGCCACAGCAGCACCCAACATCCAGCATGACAAGCCCAACAGGGCAACGCGTCGCATCCAATGTTTCATACAGTCTCCTCGTGTTTGACGCACCATGAAGATGCCAATTGCAAATCTGGGTCAACGCCAAGTCCGGCACTTTGCGGCATCACAAACTGTCCATTCACCAGCGCTGGGTAAGGTTGACACAGCGCTTCTCGCAGCGGGTTCTCGTTGACGTCTATTTCAAGCAAGCCCGGCCCCCCCACTGCCGCCAATACATGAGCCGAAGCCATCAAGCCAATGCCACTGCCCAACCAATGCGGGCAATACAACTTGCCTGCGGCCAGTGCCTGTTGCCCCACCACGTGCGAGGCTGATATGCCACCCCACTTGCCCACATCGGGTTGAATCACGCCCAACCACTCAGACTGATGCGCAAAATCGTCGCCACGCAAATTTTCGCCCCCGGCCAATGGCGCAGAAAACGCTTGGGCACAACGGTGCCACTCGTCGGCTGGACGATCAGCCAGCAAGGGCTCCTCCACCCAAGCCAAGTCGAACTCGCTCATAAGAGGCGCCATGTGCAAGGCATGCTCAAGCGTCCAACCTTGGTTGACGTCGACCATCAAACGTTCATGCGCTGCCATGTCTTGGCGAATGGTGCGCAAGTTGTGCAGATCGGTGGGTTCACCAAAACCAATTTTTTGCTTGAACGCGGTGAAACCTTGCGCGCGTGATTGCGCCACCACCTCGGGGCCATCGGCTGGGTTCAAACCGCTGGCATAGGCTGGCACCGATGCACCGTCGCCGCCTAATAGTTGGTACAGGGGCACATTGGCACGACGCGCCAACAAGTCCCACAAGGCGCAATCCAAGCCACCCAGTGCTGCGGCAATAGGCCCTGGCTCGCCGGTTTGAATCGCCATGGCATGCAGTTTTTGGCTCAAGGCTTGCCACAGCAGGCTGGGGTCGGTGATGGTTTGACGCAGCACGTGAGGCGCCAGCAGTTGATGCACGACCTGTGCGCGATGTTCTGCGCCAAACGAAGGCAAGGTGCTGTAAATCTCGCCCCAACCGAAGGCACCGTCTTGGTCTTGCAACCTCACCAACAAGGCCACTCGCTGCCCAATGCTGGCCAATGTCGAGACCACCGGTTTGCTGACCTTGACACGGTAGAGGAAGGTTTCTATTTTTTCAATCTGCACGGACGGCTGTGCGCTGTGCGGGGGATGAAACGAGGTCAAGGGCACATCCACGTAATTTAGGGCAAACGGAATTGACGCACAACGTCAAGGTCAGGGTCAAAGCCCAAGCCAGGACCTTGAGGCACCATCAAGCGACCCCCCTGTTGCGCCACCGCGCTACCCAGAGGACTGGCACCCAAGTCTGCATACGAATATTCGATCATCGTTTCATCCGCAAAAGTGGCTGTCATGTGCAAAGTCGCCAACAGTCCAGGCCCGAAGTATGGCGAATGCGGCATGATCGCAATGGCGTGTTGTGTCGCCAAGCGGACGATCTTCATGAACTCGGTGACACCCCCAATTTTGGTGACGCTGGGTTGCGCAAAGTCGACGGCGCCTGCAGTCAGCATTTGGGCAAAGTGCTCGGTGCTGATGTTGTTCTCGCCCGCCGCCAAGGCCATGCCACATTGCTGACGAAGACGTGCCAGCCCCGCAAAGTCTTCGGGCGGCCACAGCGGTTCTTCGAGCCACAGCAAGTTGCAACTTTGCAATTCTTGGGACATGGCCAAGGCTTGGTCTTCGCGCCAAGGGCAGTTCACATCCAGCATCAAATCCAGCGTTGGACCCATCACGTCGCGGGCAACCTGCGCGAGTTGGGTCGTCACCTCATGCAGCTTGATGGCCGCAAAGCCTTTGTTCAATGCGGCCTCCACATTGCGCGCCAACAAGTCGCTTTGGCCATAACGCATCAGGCTGGCATAAACCGGCAAACTGGCGTGCTTAGCCCCCCCCAACAAAGTGCTCAGCGGCACCCCAGCAGCCTTGCCTGCCAAGTCCCACAAGGCAATGTCCAAACCAGACAAGGCATACGCCACGGCACCACCTCGTCCCAAGATATGCAACTGCTGTTGCAAACTTTCAGACAAAGCCGGCACATCGGTTTCGTCGAGCCCCATCACCAGAGGTGCCACCAAATGCTCAAAGGCTTGGCGTGTAGCCGGCCAGATGGCCAGACCAAACGCCTCGCCCCAACCGACCATGCCTTGGTCGTTCTCCACCCGAATCAACAGTATGTCCATTTGTCTTGGAATGCCTGCAAACTTGGGTCTGGGGCCGCCTATTTCAAAGGGAAGGCTGACTGGGATGGCTTGAGCGCTGATGATGGTCATGGACTCAGAGCTTACGTGAGCCACGCCTTGCTATCTATCCCAAACAACCCGCAGGCGACAGCGTGCGCCATGAAATATGTCATAGTCCACGCCATTGTTTTGCCGCCACCTTGATTGAGCAACCCGCCCATGACCATCCGATCTGTTCAAGCAATACCAGTCAGCGTGCCTTTTGAAATGTGGGGCCCCAAACCCATGCTGGGTGGCAAGCCCCGTGGCATGGAAATGCTGTTGATTCGGGTGGAGAACGACCAAGGCATGGTCGGTTGGGGCGAAGCCTTTGGTTTTGTGGTGTGGCCTGCGACAAAAACCGCCATCGAGAAGTTGGTCGAGCCCCTGGTGGTCGGACGGGATGAACGCGACATCGCGGGCATCCATGCCGACCTCAGTAAAAAGTTTCACTTGTTGGGTCGAACAGGGCCTGTGATGTATGCGTTATCGGGCTTGGACATTGCGTTGTGGGACCTGGCAGGCAAGATGCAAAACCGAAGCGTTGCCGACCTATTAGGCGGCGTGCGTCGCACACAGATCAAGGCCTACGCCAGCTTGATTCGCTACACCGATCCCGATTTGGTGGCCTTGAATGCACAACGCGCAGTGGCTCAGGGGTTTGACGCCATCAAACTACATGAAATCAGCCTGCCACCCATCGAACGCGCACGACAAGCGGTGGGCCCCGATGTGCGTTTGATGGTGGATTGCAATTGCCCTTGGTCTTTGGACGAAACCTTGCACATGTGCCATCAACTCAAGCACTTGAATTTGCATTGGCTGGAAGAACCGATTTGGCCCCCCGAAGACCACGAAGCCTTGGCGCAGGTTCGTCGTGAAGGATGCATTCCCACTGCAGCGGGTGAAAACGCCACCAGCTACCTCGACTTCAAACACATGTTTCAAGCCGGTGCGCTGGATTACGCCCAGCCCAGTGTGACCAAAATTGGGGGCTTCACCGAGATGGTTCGCATTGAACAGCTGACCCAAGAATTCAACCTTGGCTTTGCACCCCACTCGCCCTACGTGGGGCCAGGCTTGCTGGCAACCATGCACATCTTGGCCGCATCGCACAGCGAGGTCGAGCTTGAATATTGTTTTTGTGAAATGGACAACAACCCGATGGGAGATTGCGTCAAAGCCAATCGCGCCTACCTCTCCTTACCCAGCGGGCCTGGCTTGGGACACGACCCAGACCTGCGCCTTATCCATACCTATACCGTGAGATAACACACCATGCAACTGACACGCAATACCCAATCATGGTCTTTGACCTTCAAACTTTTATTCACTGGTTTGTTCTTGGCGCATGGCAACTGGGTGAGCGCACAAACCGACTTGGTTCGACTGGTGATCGCGTTTCCGCCTGGCGGCTCATCGGACATCTTGGCTCGCGCTGTGGCGGATCAACTGAGCAAAGAAACAAACCAAAAAGTGGTGGTTGAAAACCGCCCCGGGGGCAACGGCGCTGTAGCGGCTCAGTTTGTATTGAATGCTCCTGCGGATGGCAAAACTTTGTGGCTCACCACTTCAGGCGCGGCATCCATCAACCCGGTGCTCTACCCCAAGCTGAGTTATTCGATGGCTAACTTTGCCCCGGTTACTTTGGTGGCCAATACGCCTGAGTTGTTGGTGGTCAACAGCAAAAATCCAGCGGCAGACGCCAAGCAGTTTGTGCAAAATGCCACTTCCCAAAAAACCGGCAACAACATCGTGTCCTCCGGCATCGGCAGCTTGCCTCACATGGCGATTGCTTTGTTTTCTGATGCTACCAAAGTACCCTTCACTCACATCCCCAGCAAAGGGGCTGCGCCTGCCATTACCGATGTCATGGGGGGGCATGTAGATGGTTTTTTTGGCGACATCTCCGGCGTGATTTCTCACATCAAAGCAGGCAACCTCAAAGCCTTGGGCATTGGTGCCACCAAGCGTCACCCGTTGCTGCCAGAGGTGAAGACATTTGAAGAGATGGGCTACAAGGGGGTTGAACTGAACAATTGGAGCGCTGTGTTTGTGACCAAAGGTGTGCCCGCCCCTGTCGTCAACGAGCTCAATCGTGGACTTCGCAAAGTGATTGACGCTCCTAGCATGCGGGCCAAGTTAGAGCAAAGTGGCATTGAACTTCAAGCCTCCAGCCCTGAAGAACTTGCGGCATTGGTACAAACCGATTTGACGCGCTGGAAGCACATCATCGTCACGCATGACATCAAGCCCGAATAAATGCGCATGATCGCGTGCGCATGGTGGTAGGACTATTTCTATTTAGAAAAATTCAACGACATAGTCTGGACGAGAGTTTTTAAACGGCAGTCAAAATTTGTCATTCAAACCATGAAACAACTCATCATTCTTTTTCTCGCGATCTCTGCAGGTCTTGCGTTCGGAAATTCTGAGAATACAAACGAAAAACCTCTTGATCCGAAGCAAGTCGTCGATGACGTTTATAAAAAATGCATAGCGCATGCCAAGCACATTCGTGAAGAGGAAGTTTGCAAAGCAAGAAAGCCCGCAATTGAACATTGCGTTGAGCAAGAAACTAAAGCCAAAGACGCCAAGGCCGCCAAAATCAAGTGTGAATTACTTTTTTTGGCTCCGACCAAATAGTCGTTCTTCAGTAACACCGCATTCCAAAGTCCATAGTAGGAAGCCAAGCGCTGTGCAAATTCAGCCCGGCCCAAGCCTTGCAGATACCCCTCTGCAGCCAAGCTCTGATGGATGCCAGTGAGCGCGGCAGGAATGCGCGATGCTTTGTCAAAGGTGGTGCCAGCTTTGAAAATATTCACGGTGCGGGAATGACCGGCCCAACTGTAGATGTCCTACTAATTTACCGAACGGGAAATTTAAAGCATAACTATGAATTAATCTTGATTTATATCCCCAACGGGAAATATCCTTGCCATACCGAGATGAACCCCGCATAATTTACCGAACGGGAAATTACATGGCAACCATCACATCGTCTCACCAGCTGGGCCAGGCCATTCGCTCGGCACGCAAACATCTGGGACTCACACAGCCGCAGCTGGCATTGACAGCAGGGGTAGGGGTGCGTTTTATCGTTGAATTAGAAGCAGGCAAACCAACCGTGCGGCTCGATGCCGTGATGCGCGTGATCGCCTCGCTCGGTGGGGTGATCCACGTGGAGGGCTTGCCAACTCCAGAACTTGGGGGCGCCAGGGATGCCGCATAAATTACAAGTCTGGCTCTTCACTGAGCCCGTGGGCACATTGGGTTTGGTCAACGGACGACTGAGCTTTGAGTACGCGCAGGCGTGGCTGCAAAACCCCAAGGCCATGGCCATCTCTTGCGCCTTGCCACTCCAAGCAACCCCCTTTGATGACCACCTGAGCCGCCCATTCTTTGCGGGCCTGCTGCCCGAGGGAAAAATGCGCCAACTCATAGCTCAGCAGCTGCATGTCTCAGGACAGAATGACTTTGCATTGCTCGAGCATCTCGGCGGAGAGTGTGCAGGCGCCATCTCCCTGCTGGAACAAGGGCAACAACTGCCACAGGCAACAGGTGATGAAGATGTGGCATGGCTCAACGAAGAGGAGCTGGTGGCGATCTTGGACGAGTTGCCAATTCGACCCATGCTGGCTGGCAAAGATGGACTGAGACTCTCCCTCGCAGGCGCGCAAGACAAGTTACCTGTCGTGTGGGATGGAGAACGCATCGGGTTACCACGCAACGGCACACCGAGCTCACACATCTTGAAGCCTGCGATTCAAGGCGTGCCATCCAGCGTCGCCAATGAAGGCTTTTGCATGGCGCTGGCTCACGCCATGCAACTCCAGTCCGCCCACACATCCATGCACACCACCCAGGGACGTGACTACCTGTTGGTCGAGCGATACGACAGACAAGTCAACACACAAGGCCAAAGACAACGCCTACACCAAGAAGATTTTTGCCAGGCCTTGGGCGTCGTGCCAGAGATGAAATACCAAAACGAAGGGGGCCCCAACTTAGCCCAGTGTTTTGACCTCGTGCGACAGGTGACCAAACCCAGTGCACCCCACATTCTTCGTTTGCTCGACGGCGTCATCTTCAACGCCTTGATCGGCAACCACGATGCCCACGGTAAAAACTTCTCACTGCTCTACACAGCCAAAGGCCCAGTCTTGGCTGCGTTTTATGATCTTTTGTCGAGCGCTGTTTACCCAAGGCTCTCGATAAAAATGTCCATGAAAATCGGCGACAAATACAAATTCACCGAAGTCACCGCCAAGCATTGGGAGCAATTTGCAGACCTTGCAGGGCTGTCCAAACCCCAAGCCAAAAAACGCATCATACAAATCGCCAGCGTGCTGGCAAACAAAGCCCGCGTTCTGCAAGCGGATGGCCATCAAGGGTTCAAGAATCACCCCCTGGTGGAAGAAATCATCCAATTGATTGAACAACGCTGCGCGCTCACACAAACACGCCTCACAGGAGCCGACGCATCAAGCTGAGCACCATCGGGCACAGCCCGCGATCAACGCAGTAATCAAGCATCAACTACCAGTCCATTTCGGCGGCCTTTTCTCCGCAAAGGCAAGCGGCCCTTCTACAGCGTCCTGACTTTTCAGCATCTGCTCAGCAAGGTCATACTGTTCTTTAAGCCAAGGCAACACCGTTGCGAGCAGATCGGTGCGGGCCGGCAACTCGTAAATCGCGTGATGGTCGACTCCGTTCAAAATCACCAACTTCTTTGGCTCTCGTGCTCGATCGAATGTGAGCAAACTCACGTCCGGGGCCACCCGCAGCAATCGTGCCGCGCCATTGCGCTCAAGCACCATCTAGCTTTTCCTAAATCTCAGAGTTTTAAATCGAGGTAGAAGTTCTCGTGAGTGCCATAACCTATCAAGATCCCACGTCACTGGCCTTTCTGGAATACATGCGCATAGGTGTGGCTGGCCGCGTTTCGCCCAACTTGCTGAACCTAGAAGGAATTGGCTGCGATTTGGGAAAAACCTTCTGAGTTGAAACCTCGTATTCCGACCGCTTCGATCTTCACGGTTTTGAGCATGACTGGCCTGACCAATATCTTGTAGCAGTCAAGATCAAAATCATGTTGCTTGAATTCTGTGAGCGTGCTTGCTGAGCCCCGCCTTGAGCAGTTTGTACCCAGATAACACCAGTTGTTCAGGCGATGTCGTTGCACCCAATCATTAGACTGCTCGATCAAATCAATGGGGCCTCTAAAAGGCCAGACCTCTACCTCTGAGTCGGCCAAAGCTGATAAAAGCCTCTCATCATGTGCTTGTCGGATACATGCACATAGGAGAAAGGATGCAGCGGTTGGAGAGGGCAAACACCAATACCATGTTTGCTCTAGATCAATAAACTTTAAAAATAAATTTTAAGATCTGGAGTAAAGCAATGAGTTCAAACAAATTCTTTTCAGCTACAAGACGCTCTCTGTTAAAAAATACAAGCTTAGCGACTGCTGGAACTTTCTTCCCATTTATTCATACAGCAAAGGCTCAATCCCTGACCCCAATTACTATGGCTATTCAATGGGTGCCAAGAGGGGAATATGCTACTTATTACATGGCACGAGAAAAAGGTTACTACAAAGAACGCGGGTTAGACGTAACATTCAAACATATGCTTGGAAATGCTCTCGCATTTCAAGCGCTGTCGGCAGGTAATGCCGACATAGTCCATGCTGACATTTTGCAAATGTTAATGTTAATGGGCAGATCGCCCGAGCCGCAAATGAGGTCGTTAGGCGTTGTTGGCGATAAATTGAATATCTCACTTTTCTATTTAAAAGGAAAAGGAATCAGTAAGCCATCAGATCTTGCGGGACGAACTATTGTTGATTCTCCAGGCTCTACGGCTTTACAAATGTACAAAATTTTTGCAAATTCAAATGGATTTGATCCCAATAAAACCACATGGAAGAATGCTGCTGGAAATGCAAAAGTTGCTTTGATGTTACAGGGTGAAGCCGATGCTGTAGCAATTGGTTTGCCTGCTAAACCGAGCATGGAATCAAAGTTAGCGCCAGGCCAAGAGCTCGGTTACTTTACCTTTGGAGACCATGGAGTCAATATTTATGGCGATGGATTAATCACCACTGAGAAGAATTGGCGTGAAAAACAAGAGCTGATGAAAGCATTTGTTCAGGCGACGATGAAAGGGTGTAGAGATGCATTTGCAGATCCACAAGCTGGCGCGGCATCAATGGTTAAGTACTATCCGGAAATGGATAAATTGCTTGCTGTAAAAGAGTTGGAATTAATTCGCGATGTTGCAGTAGGTAAAACCCAAAAAGAGCGCGGCTTAGGTTTCCATGATCCTGTCAAATTCAAAGCAACTCAAGATGTAGTTATAAACCTCTTAGGACAACCAATCGCAAAGCCTTATACCGACTTCTTTACAAATGCCGCCTTCTCATAATATGGATGATTTGATTGCTAGTAATAAAAACAAGCTGGCTTCAAATACTAAAAATCTGGTTGAGTTACATCAGGTTGGAAAAATATTTCCGGCTCGACGCAAAGGTACAGATGATGTGGTTGCGCTTCGAGAGACAACTCAATCGATACGTCGAGGTGAAATTGTCACTATTGTGGGGCCATCGGGTTGTGGCAAGACCACCCTGTTGTCTTTGATAGCTGGACTAGAAAAACCGACCAGCGGCAAAGTATTCATCAATGCACATGAAGTCTCAGGTCCATACACCCATTCGGGCATTGTGTTTCAAAAGGACTTGTTACTATCTTGGCGTAACGTCATGGACAACGTCTTGCTACAGGCTGAGGCAAGAAGCTTTGACCCTGAGTCTTACCGAGCGCGCGCGCAGACCTTGCTAGACTTAGTTGGCCTGAGGGGATTTGAAAATTTTTACCCCCATGAACTCTCTGGCGGTAT
>CAIMWY010000292.1 GCA_903845315.1 uncultured Burkholderiales bacterium | reverse complement strand
TCTTCATTGAAAGCAGGCACGACGACCAACGTGTTGGTGGTCGTCACAAGTTGTTCTGTGCCACTCATTGGAGTTCTCGGTTTTCATCTGTTTCGGTCCGTAGCAGAGCCACTTTTTCGGCCATGGAACGTAACTGTTCCTGAAGTCCGGAAATACTGATCGAGAGTTGAATACAAATACTGACCAAAAGGACTACTGCAAATAAGGCAAGTAGGGCTGCAGGGGTCAATTTGAGAAAATCCGCAATTGGCTGGACAATCGGAACGAATAGGCCGGCCAGAAGGCCAAACATCGACAATGTCAGCCATCCGACGGTGTAGCGAAAGCTCAAGCGTCCAATGCGCGCTAACCGGTAGACCGCTCCAGCGAAAACAAAACTCAAAACTGCCGCAGCAACTACCTGAATTGCGGATTGACTCACCGTGTCAATCTAGAGCAATTACTGGAATCGACTGAGTGTCAGCGGAGTTGAAGACCACAAACCCCATAATCCATCCGACATATACTCATTTAGTGTTCCCAGCCCGGCTACCTGAAATTTCACGATGAGCGCTCCCATCGGTGAATCCTCCGCTGACGTTGACGCCACAGCCCAACTCGGTGCCGATGTTCGCATCTGGCACTTGGCCCAAGTCCGTGATGGGGTTTTACTTGGCGCTGGCTGCATTATTGGGCGTGGGGCGTATATCGGCTCCGGTGTATCAGTTGGAGAAAACTCCAAGATTCAGAATTATGCCTTGGTTTATGAGCCAGCCATTCTCGAGCGGGGCGTTTTTATTGGGCCAGCAGTAGTTCTCACCAACGACACGTACCCCCGCGCTATCAACGCTGACGGCTCTATCAAGGGCGGTCACGATTGGGAACCTGTCGGGGTCACCGTACGCGAAGGGGCCTCGATAGGGGCTCGTTCAGTGTGTGTTGCGCCGCTGACTATTGGTCGCTGGGCAATGATCGGGGCGGGGTCCACTGTGGTCAACGATGTTCCTGATTACGCACTCATGGTCGGAGTGCCCGCGCGTCGCATTGGATGGGTCGGGCCAGCAGGACATCGGTTGCAACAGACAACTACACGAGTTTGGCAATGCCCAGTGACTAGTCAGAAATTTGAAGAAGTATCGCCAGACGAAATTCGTGAGGTAAGAGAGAAATGATTCCAGTAGCTAATCCCATCATTGGCGACGATGAACGTGCAGCTGTCGATCGCGTACTCCGTTCTGGCATGTTGGCTCAAGGCCCTGAAGTCGCAGCATTTGAAACTGACTATTCAGAAGTTGTTGCTGGACGCCATTGCATCGCAGTGAACTCAGGTACTTCTGCACTTCACATGTCGCTTCTTGCTCTCGGCATTGGGCCTGGCGACGAAGTGATTGTTCCATCTTTTAGTTTTGCTGCCACTGCGAACTCCGTTTCACTTACCGGCGCAACACCAATCTTTGTGGACATTGAACCAACATATTTTTGTATTGACCCTGCCGCGATCCAAGCAGCCATCACGCCTCGGACTAAAGCAATCATGCCCGTGCATCTGTACGGTCATTCCGCAAACATGACGCAGATCACTGCGATTGCTAAAAAACACAATCTCCTGATTTCCGAAGATGCTGCTCAAGCACATAGTGCTACGTGGAATGGTGTTCCCGTGGGCGCCTTAGGTGACGTTGCATCATTCTCCTTCTACCCAACCAAGAACATGACAGCTGGCGAAGGTGGAATGGTGACCACTGCTGATGCATCAGTGGCTCGTACTGTTCGTCTGTTACGCAACCAAGGTATGGAGAAGCGTTACGAGAATGAAATCGTCGGTTTCAATACACGAATGACCGATATTCATGCAGCAATTGGCCGCGTGCAATTACAAAAACTTCCAGCGTGGACTGCTACTCGTCAAGCAAATGCGAAATTTCTCTCCGACAATATTCGCGGTGTCATCACACCCGCAGTT
>CAIMWY010000291.1 GCA_903845315.1 uncultured Burkholderiales bacterium | reverse complement strand
GTTGACCTGCGCCACATGCCATGTCATAGTGAACGAAGATTGGTTGAAACAATTACCACCCGCGAGTACTGATGAGCAAGCCATGCTCGACTTCACTGCGGTACCGCACAATAAAAACAGCCGCCTGAGTTGCCAGATACAACTGACCCAAGCCCTAGACGGTTTGACGGTCGCACTCCCAGCCACCCAGTACTGAATGTCCAACATGGTTCAGCCTTATCTTGAATTAAGCGGCATCCAGAAAACATTTGGCACTGGCCTGTTGCAGACCCACGCACTGGGTCATATCGACCTGCGCGTTGTGGAAGGAGAATTTTTAGCGATTGTCGGCCCGTCAGGTTGCGGCAAATCTACACTGCTTCAGATTGCCGCCGGTTTGACACCCGCATCTGCGGGCACCGTGCAGTTCAATGGCTTGCCGGTCAACGAACCACCATCGGGCATCGTGTACTTGTTTCAGCAGTATGGCAACTCGCTGTTCCCTTGGCGTACTGTGCTTGCAAACGTGGCTTTTGCTGTAGAACACAAGCCCGGCATGACACGCGCACTGGCTCGCGCTCACAGTCTTCGTTATCTGGAGATGGTCGGGCTGGCAGATTTCGCCCATCGCTATCCTTGGCAACTGTCTGGCGGCATGCAACAGCGCGTAACCATAGCCCGTGCACTTGCGGCTGAACCCCGCATTTTGTTGATGGATGAGCCCTTCAGCTCGGTCGACGCACTGACTCGCTTGGAGCTGCACGCCCTGATCTTAGACCTGTGGACTCGGCACCGCTTCACCGCCGTGCTTGTCACGCATGATGTCGACGAAGCCGTTTTTCTTGCTGACCGCATTGTGGTGCT
The DNA here is from genome assembly GCA_903845315.1 of uncultured Burkholderiales bacterium. Next base: position 1,435 of record CAIMWY010000291.1, on the reverse strand, counting down.
GTCTTCCCGTCCCTCTAAAGTGAGTAAGGTCATTGAAACGGGATTGCCTCGTCCCCGTGACAGCATCAGCACCAGCGAGTCCGACCGGTTTTTGTCACTCCGACATGAAATTCTGTCCATGCTACTGGGACGATCGGCATGAAGCCATCGACCATCGAAAAAGCTTTGGGTGCGATGACCATTGTCGCGATTCTGGCCGCGCTCGAGATTGCTGTGCGTATCGGTTACGTTAACGTCGCTTTAACACCTTCGCCATCGGTCGTGCTTGCAAAAACTGCTGGAATTATTGCTGCTGGCAGCTTATGGGAGCCGCTTAGAAGTACTTTGTATTTGCTCTTTACTGCTTATCTGTTGGGCTCTTTTTTGGCGATTGGTTTCGGACTCCTGATGGGTCGCTTTCAACCACTGTATGACTTGTTTGAACCTCTCATTGAATTTTTAAGACCCCTTCCAAAACCAGCGCTCTTACCGCCACTCATTCTGTTTCTCGGATTGGGCGATGCGATGAAACTCACCGTGGTCGGAATGGGCGTTTTTTTTCCAGTGCTGGTCAACACCATACAAGGTGTGCGTGGGACGGATCCGGTCCAACTCGATGTAGCTCGCACCTTGGGCCACTCACGCGCCAGTGCACTTGTTTCCGTGGTTTTGCCCAGCGCATTGCCGATGATTTTTGCAGGTCTTCGTGTCAGTCTCGGCTTAGGCCTGATTCTGGTCGTTATCGCCGAGATGCTTGCTGGCACAGGCGGTGTCGGCTACCTCATCATCGACATGCAACGCAGTTTCCAAGTCGCCAATATGTACGCATGGATTTTGATTCTGGCTGTTCTTGGTTTTGCGCTCAATTACTTGTTTTTACAATTTGAGCGCAAAGCCATCCCTTGGGCCATTCCCAGTTCAACCTGAGTTATCACCCTCACTTACCCACCTTTATTAGGAGAGTCTGACATGAATGCATCTTCACTCAAGCGACTGCTGCAGATCGCCACTTTAGCGATCAGTGGGCTGCTGGCCTTGACGCCTAGCGCACAAGCGCAACCAACAAAAATTCGGGTCAGCACCATCCCGATTATCGATACAGCCCCCTTGCAAGTTGGTATTGCCAAGGGATTTTTTGCTGCCGAAGGTTTGGAGGTTGACACCACGCCGACTGCAGGCGGCGCAATGGGTTTGCCTGCACTGGCGGCAGGCCAGGTACAGATTACCTTCAGCAATATCATCTCAGTGGTATTGGGTGCCAAGCAGGGTCTTGGATTTGAAATCATAGCGGCAGGGAGCAACACGGGGGACAAAACACCGGATCTTGCAGCCCTGATTGCCAAGAAAGGAAGCACCATCAAGACGGGCAAAGACCTTGAAGGTAAACGCGTTGCAGTCAACACACGCAACAACATCATTTGGCTCTACGCTCGCGCCTGGGTTCAGGCCACAGGCG
>CAIMWY010000290.1 GCA_903845315.1 uncultured Burkholderiales bacterium | reverse complement strand
AGCGTCGAGTCCATGTCGAATGCAATGAGTTTGAAGTCTTGCAAGTGCAGCGGAGGTATGAAACCTTGGACAAGCAAGTCGGTTGTGAATTCGTTTTGCATAGGTGTGTCAGTGAGTGGTTTCGGTACTGGCAGTTTGGGTGGGAGGGATTGGTGTTCCGAGTGAGCGCAACACATCGCGCACCATTTGCGCCCGCGCTTTGGGCTCAGGCAGATCACGCTCGATGCGCAAGCGATCATTGCCGGCGAGTTTGATGTGCTTGTTCTTCTGCACCAATTCAATGATGCGCATGGCGTCAAAGGGCGGGTTGGGTTTGAAGCTGATGTGGATCACGCCAGGCGCTGCATCGACTTTGCTGACCCCGTAGCTGCGCGCTAGCACACGCAAACGGTGCACATCGATCAAGGTTTGAGCCTGCGTCGGGAGTTTGCCAAAACGGTCGACGATTTCTTCCAACAAAGCATCGATTTGCTCAGATGTTTTGGCAGTGGCCAACTTCTTGTAGAAGGACAAGCGCAGGTGCACGTCCCCGCAATAGTCGTTGGGTAGCAGAGCAGGTGCATGCAAATTGATCTCAGTGGTGGCACTCAAAGGGCTGAGCAGATCTGGTTCTTCGCCATTTTTCAAGGCACGCACGGCTTCGTTGAGCATTTCGTTGTAAAGCTGAAAGCCAACTTCCAGCATGTTGCCACTTTGGTTTTCGCCCAGTACTTCACCAGCACCTCGAATTTCTAAGTCATGCATAGCGAGGTAAAAGCCCGAGCCCAGTTCTTCCATTTGCTGGATGGCTTCTAGGCGTTGCGAGGCTTGCTTGGTCAGGCCTTGGGTGTCAGGGACCATCAAGTAAGCGTAGGCTTGATGATGACTGCGCCCGACGCGTCCGCGTAGCTGATGCAGTTGGGCCAAGCCGAATTTATCGGCGCGGCTCATGATGATGGTGTTGGCGCTGGGCACATCGATGCCGGTCTCGATGATGGTGGAGCAAAGCAGTACATTGAAGCGTTGGGCTACGAAGTCGCGCATGACGCGCTCAAGCTCGCGCTCTGGCATTTGACCGTGCGCCACAGCAATGCGTGCTTCTGGCAACAGTTCCTCCAAGCGCGCACGTCGGTTTTCAATGGTATCGACTTCGTTGTGCAAAAAGTAGCATTGACCGCCTCGTTTGAGTTCGCGCAACACAGCTTCACGGATGACGCCGTTGCCTTCATTGCGCACAAAGGTTTTGATGGCCAGTCGGCGTTGTGGTGCGGTGGCGATGACGCTCAAGTCACGCAAACCTTCAAGGGCCATACCCAAGGTCCGAGGAATAGGGGTTGCGGTCAGTGTGAGCACATCCACATCTGCCCGCATGGCTTTCATGACTTCTTTGTGACGTACGCCAAAACGGTGCTCTTCATCGATGATGAGCAGTCCCAGATTTTTGAATTTCATCGATTCGCTCAAGAGCTTGTGGGTGCCGACTACGATGTCAACTTGGCCTTCCGCCAAGCCTTTGGCCGCAGCTGTGATTTCTTTGGCAGACCGAAAACGGCTCATTTCGGCAATCTTGACAGGCCATTTGCTGAAACGGTCAGTGAGCGTTTGGAAGTGTTGCTCTGCCAACAAGGTGGTGGGTGCCAGCAAGGCGACTTGCTTGCCACCTGTGACAGCAACGAAAGCGGCGCGTAAGGCCACTTCGGTTTTGCCAAATCCCACATCGCCGCAGACAAGGCGATCCATTGGGCGGGGACTGATCATGTCTTGTATGACGGCGTGAATAGCGGCGCGTTGGTCAGCCGTTTCTTCAAAGCCAAAGTCGTTGGCGAAAGTTTCGTAGTCTTGAGGCGAATACCGAAAGGGGTGACCTTGACGTGCTGCACGGCGTGCGTAAATATTGAGCAATTCTGCGGCTGCATCGCGCACTTGCTCGGCGGCGCGGCGTTTGGCTTTATCCCATTGCGCTGAGCCCAGTTTGTGCAAGGGCGCTTCGTCTGCGCTGACGCCGGTGTAGCGACCAATCAGGTGCAGTTGGCTCACGGGTACATAGAGCACGGCTTGGTCGGCATATTCGAGATGCAAGAACTCTTGGAGTGCGGGCGCACCATCGTTGTTTTTCTCGCCCAAGTCCATGTTGATCAAACCCCGGTAGCGTCCAATACCGTGGGCGTTGTGCACCACAGGGTCGCCCAGGTTGAGTTCAGACAAGTCTTTGATCAGTGATTCAACATCGCTGACTTGTTCTTGCTTTTTACGGCGACGCGTGGTGGTTCCAGCGGCAAATAACTCTGTTTCTGTGATCAGATCGATGCCGGCTTCCGTCCAGCTGAAGCCGACTTGAAGTGCTGCGGTGGCGATGCCAATATTTTCGTCACTGGCTTGGTATTCAGCCAGTGAGTCAAAGGCCGGTGGACTGAACTGGGAGGCTCGCAAAAAGTCCAGCAAGCTTTCACGTCGACCGTCACTTTCGGCCAAGACCAGCAAGCGCTGTGGACTTTTTCTGGCATGGTCTTGTAATCGTTGCAGTGGATCAGTTGCACCGCGTACAACCGTCAAGTCTGGCAATGTTTGAGCAAAGGCATTGTCGGGAAGGTCAGTGACTTGGGGGCGCAACGAAAACTGTGCATAGGTATTGGCTGAAGCATAGAACTGTTCAGCATTTAGGAACAAGCTATTAGGCGGCAGAGCAGGCCGTTCAGGGTCGCCTTGTAGCAAGCGGAAGCGGTCTTGTGTGTCTTGCCAAAATTGATGGATGACGGGTTCCAAATCACCGTGCAACACCACCGTGGCGTGCGTGCCTAAATAATCAAAGACGGTTGAGGTTTCCTCAAAAAAAAGTGGCAGGTAGTACTCGATACCCGCAGTCGCCACACCATTGCCCATATCCTTGTAAATGCGGCTCTTGGTGGGGTCACCGTCGAGCAACTCGCGCCATCGGCTTCTGAATTGCGCACGCGCAGCTTCGTCCATTGGGAATTCTCGGCCAGGCAGCAGGCGCACTTCAGGAACTGGGTAGAGGCTGCGTTGCGTGTCGGGGTCAAAGGTTCTGATTGAGTCAATCTCGTTGTCAAACAGATCCACGCGGTAGGGCACTAGAGAGCCCATGGGAAACAGGTCAATCAATCCACCCCGGACGGCATATTCACCCGGACTGACCACTTGGGTCACGTGGCTGTAGCCTGCGAGTGTGAGTTGCGTTTTGAGTTTGGCTTCGTCCAAGGCTTGGCGTACCTTGAAATGAAAGGTATAGCCTGCCAAGAAAGCGGGCGGAGCCAAGCGATAGAGGGCTGTGGTGGCGGGAATCAACACCACATCGGCTTCGCCTTGGGAGATGCGCCACAAGGTCGCTAGGCGTTCGCTGATCAGATCTTGATGCGGTGAAAAACTGTCATATGGCAAGGTTT
>CAIMWY010000289.1 GCA_903845315.1 uncultured Burkholderiales bacterium | reverse complement strand
TCAAGATCGCTGTCGCGTACCGAATACGGCAAATTGCCGACGTACAGTTTATTGCCCATGAAAGGGACTCCTTAAAACACAAAAAACAAGCGATGGAGTCCCGAATGCACAACGCAACCTAAGCGGTGGCGCGAAACTGACCGATCACCAAACACACCGCGTTGACACAGAGTATCAACACAGCAACAACCATTATGGAGCACAAGTGAACGCTAAACCCAAGCGTTTACCTGTATTTCGGCGTTTTCTTCCCCGAAAAACCACAATTCATGCGGCTTACCAGCTTACTTCACGGTCTGGCGTACCGCTGATCTTATGAATTGTGAGGTCAGCACCTTCAAACTCTTCCTCTTGGCTGAGTCGCAAACCCATGGTAATTTTCAAAACGCCGTAGACAACAAAGCCACCGATCAAGGCCCAACAAACGCCTAACGCGGTGCCGGCCAGTTGCGCCCAAACATTGACGCCGCCCAAGCCACCAAATGCACTGGTGCCAAAAAGGCCAGCAGCAAGCCCGCCCCAGGTGCCACACAAACCGTGTAAAGGCCAGACACCTAAGACATCGTCAATGCGCCATTTGTTTTGTGTCAATGTGAACATCACCACAAAAATGGCGCCGGCCACTGCGCCGACCACGAGTGCGCCCATCGGGTGCATCACGTCGGAGCCGGCACATACCGCGACCAAGCCTGCAAGCGGGCCATTGTGCACAAAGCCAGGGTCATTTTTGCCCATCAGCAAAGCTACCAAGGTGCCACCCACCATGGCCATCAAAGAATTCACAGCGACCAGGCCAGAGATTTTGTCGAGTGTTTGCGCACTCATGACGTTAAAGCCAAACCAGCCGACGATCAAAATCCATGCGCCCAAGGCAAGAAAAGGAATGCTTGAAGGTGGGTGGGCAGAAACTGCGCCATCTTTGCGGTAGCGGTTGCTGCGTGCCCCGAGCAAAAGCACAGCGGGCAATGCAATCCAGCCGCCCAACGCGTGAACAACGACGGAGCCTGCAAAGTCATGAAACTCGTCGCCGGTGATGTTTTTTAACCAAGCCTGGAAGCCAAAATTCTGGTTCCATGCAATCCCTTCGTAAAAGGGATAAACCAAACCAACGAGCACAGCGGTGGCGATGAGCTGAGGCCAAAACTTGGCGCGCTCGGCAATGCCGCCAGAAATGATGGCGGGAATGGCGGCAGCAAAAGTAAGCAAGAAAAAGAACTTGACCAACTCATAGCCATTTTTGGCGGCCAGGGTTTCTGCGCCCACCATAAAGCTTGCGCCATAGGCAACCCCATAGCCGACCACAAAGTAAGCCAAGGCAGAAACGCAGAAGTCGACCAAAATTTTGACCAAGGCATTGACTTGGTTCTTTTTTCGAACCGTACCCAGTTCGAGAAAGGCAAAACCTGCGTGCATGGCCAAAACCATGATGGCCCCGAGAAGGATGAACAGTGCATCAGCGCCCTGTTTGTGTGCGTCCATGAGTGATTCCTTGGTTTTTTGGTCTGTTTTGGTGCGGATTGGGGTTGTTTTTATCGTCTGCACTCAACCAAAGCAAAAAATGCACCAAATAAAGTCGCCGGTACGCCGCGCTTGGTTTGCGCACCAAGCTGAAACACGAGGGCCTTGAGAGGCCATGCTGAAACAAAAACGCCCGCAGCGGATCCGTGCGGGCGTTGGGTGGGCAGGGCACAAAGGTGCCATGGCAATATGGATTACTTGGCGATCACCCGAACCATCTCAAGGCACTTGTTCGAGTAGCCCCACTCGTTGTCGTACCAAGACACAATTTTCACGAAGGTGCTGTCCAGCGCGAGACCGGCATCTGCGTCAAACACACTGGTGCATGGCTCGCCGCGGAAGTCGGAGGCTACCACTTTGTCTTCGGTATACCCCAACACGCCTTTCAAAGCGCCCAAGCTTTGCGCTTTCATTTCCGCGCAAATTTCGGCGTAAGAGGCATCTTTGTTCAATTCGACAGTCAAATCCACGACCGACACGTCAGAGGTCGGCACGCGGAATGACATGCCGGTGAGCTTTTTGTTCAGCTCAGGAATCACCACACCCACGGCCTTGGCGGCGCCTGTGCTGGAAGGAATGATGTTTTCCAAGATGCCTCGGCCACCGCGCCAGTCTTTGTTGGAGGGACCATCCACGGTTTTCTGGGTGGCGGTGGCTGCATGCACGGTGGTCATCAGGCCGCGCTTGATGCCCCATTTGTCGTTCAACACCTTGGCCACAGGGGCTAAGCAGTTGGTGGTGCACGAAGCGTTGGACACGATGGCTTGGCCTGCATAGGTGGTGTGGTTCACGCCGTATACAAACATCGGGGTGTCGTCTTTGGACGGTGCCGACAGCAACACTTTTTTAGCGCCAGCCGCCAAGTGCTTTTCAGCGGTGGGCTTGTCCAAGAACAAACCCGTGGCTTCGATCACGATGTCTGCACCGATCTCGTTCCACTTCAAGGCGGATGGATCGCGTTCTTGGGTCAGACGAATCTTTTTGCCATTGACCACCAAGTGGCCGCCATCGACAGACACCTCGCCTTTGAAGCGACCGTGCACGCTGTCGTACTTGAGCATGTAAGCCAAGTAATCCGGCTCCAGCAAGTCGTTGATGCCAACCACTTCGATGTCGTTGAAGTTTTGCACGGCAGCACGAAACACCATACGTCCGATACGACCGAAGCCGTTGATACCGATCTTGATAGCCATGGAATTGCCCTTCTAAAGTTAAAAATAAATCTGCGAAACAGTTACTTAGCCAGCACGGCTTGTACCGTCTCAGCCACGTTCTCGGGGGTGAAGCCAAAGTGCTTGAACAGCACAGGCGCAGGCGCTGACTCACCGAACGAGTCAATGCCAACCACGGCAGACACGCCATATTTCCACCAGCCGTCAGTCGAGCCCATCTCCACGGCGATGCGTGGCATGTCAGCCGGTAAAACCGCTGATTTGTAGGCCACGCTTTGGCGATCAAAGGTGGTGGTGCTGGGCACAGACACCACGCGCACGGCAATCTTTTTCTCGGCCAGTAGCATTTGCGCTTTGAGTGCCAAATGAACTTCAGAGCCTGTGGCCAGGATCACGGCCTGGGCCTTCTTTTTCAAGCCCACTTCGGTGGGCTCTGCCAATACGTAGGCGCCTTTGTTGATGGCGTCCAACCCGGAGATATCACCGGCAGCGTTGCTTGGCAGTGAGGCCCCCTTCGGCAAGTACGGCAAATTTTGGCGGCTCAACAACAAAGCCGTGGGCTTGTGTTGGTTTTGCAGTGCCACGGCCCAAGCCACGGCGGTTTCTGCCGTATCGGCCGGGCGCCACACGTCCAGGTTAGGAATCAAGCGCAGCGAAGCCGCATGTTCGATCGACTGGTGCGTGGGACCGTCCTCGCCCAAGCCAATCGAGTCATGCGTGAAAACATGCACCACGCGTTGCTTCATCAGCGCGGCCATGCGGATGGCGTTGCGTGAATAGTCGCTGAAGGTCAAGAACGTGCCACCGTAGGGAATGAAGCCTCCGTGCAGCGCCACGCCGTTCATGATGGCCGCCATGCCGAACTCACGCACGCCATAGTTGATATGACGTCCGCCCACACCGGCCTCGTTTTTCACCACGTTGCCGGCCAAGTCAAAGCGCAGATTGGGCGTGCTCTTGGTGTTGGTCAGGTTTGAGCCGGTCAGGTCAGCGCTGCCGCCGAGCATTTCTGGCATGGCGACGGTGAAAGCATCCAGGGCCAGTTGGCTGGCCTTGCGACTGGCCACGGTTTCGGCTTTGGTGTGTGCACCAATCACCGTATCGACCACGGTTTGGGTAAAGTTCTTAGGCAACTCGCCCGCCATACGGCGTAGCAACTCTTTGGCCAAGGCGGGGTAAGCCGCTTTGTAGCCTGCAAAGGTGGTTTTCCATTCGGCTTCCAAGGCGTTGCCTTTGGCCGCGGCATTCCAGTCTGCGTAGACCTCTTTGGGCACTTCAAACGGCGCGTGGTTCCAGCCAATGGCGGCACGGGTCAATGCAATTTCTTCGGCACCCAAGGGCTCGCCGTGGGCTTTGGCGGTGTCGGCACGGTTCGGACTACCCTTGCCAATGCTGGTTTTGCACACAATCAGCGTGGGTTTGTCGGCGCTGAGTTTGGCGGTGGCGATCGCATGGCTCACAGACGCAGCGTCGTGACCGTTGATCGGGCCAATCACTTGCCAGCCGTAGGATTTGAAGCGCTCAGGGGTGTTGTCAGCAAACCAAGGCGCCACTTGGCCGTCGATCGAGATGCCGTTGTCGTCATAGAGCGCGATCAACTTGTTCAGCCTCCACGCACCTGCCAATGAGCAGGCTTCGTGGCTGATGCCTTCCATCAAACAGCCGTCGCCCATGAAGGCGTAGGTGTGGTGGTCGACCACGTTGTGGCCTTCCCGGTTGAACTCTGAGGCCAGCAACTTTTCTGCCAAGGCCATGCCCACCGCGTTGGTGATGCCTTGACCGAGGGGGCCTGTGGTGGTTTCTACGCCTGGGGTCACGCCGACTTCGGGGTGACCTGCGGTTTTGCTGTGCAACACGCGAAAGTGCTTGAGCTCGCTCATCGGCAAGTCGTAACCGGTAAGGTGCAACAAGGCGTAAATCAGCATCGAGCCGTGTCCGTTGGACAGCACAAAGCGGTCACGGTTCAACCAATGAGGATTCTTGGGGTTGTGTCGCAGGTGGTCACCCCATAAAGCCACGGCGATATCGGCCATGCCCATGGGCGCGCCGGGGTGTCCGGAGTTGGCTTGTTGGACAGCGTCCATTGCCAGGGCACGAATTGCACTGGCCATTTGTTGGGTGTTTGCCATGTCAGGCGACTCCGGGGGTGATGAGGGAAAACCCAGATTTTAACGAGCCACCCTACACCGGGCTGAATCCACCTTGTCGCCTGCGTGCGTGTGAGCCAAACCGCTGGCTACACTCATTCGGTCATGAATAGCGCCCCACACTCTTTCGCCCTTGCGGGCAACGCCTTGCTACTGGCGGCCGGTCGTGGCGAGCGCATGCGCCCGCTTACAGATGCCACGCCCAAACCCTTGCTGGCAGTGCGCGGCAAACCCCTGATGCAGTGGGCCATGGAGGGTTTGCAACGGGGTGGCGTGCAACAACTGGTCATCAACACGGACTGGCTGGGTGAACAAATACCCCAGCACTTTGGCCAAGTCTTTGAAACGGCGGGGCAATCCACGATGCGTCTGCACTATTCGCAAGAAGGCGTCGACTTTGGCGTAGCGCTTGAAACCGCGGGCGGCATTGTTCGCGCACTGCCGCAACTCGACGAGGTGTTTTGGGTGGCTGCGGGGGATGTGTTTGCGCCAGAGTTTGTGTTTTCTGCAAAAGCGCAAGAGCGATTCAAGGCGGGTCACCAACTGGCCCACATTTGGTTGGTGCCCAACCCAGAGCACAACCTACAGGGCGACTTTGGCTTATCTGCTGAGGGCCTTGCCTTGAACCTGCCCAAACATGCGCCGAGGTCACACGCCCACGGCGAGCTTCAAAGGGCGCCCTCAGACGTGCCCCGTTGGACCTTCAGCACAATCGCGCTCTACAAACGCGCGTTCTTTACGGCGCCTTGGTGCGCCATTCCAAGTGGAAATCCGCTGGGTGTGAAAGCCCCTTTGGCGCCCATGTTGCGGGCCGCCATGGACAATCACGCGGTCAGCGCTGACATCTATCTAGGCCCTTGGACAGACGTGGGCACGCCTGAGCGTTTGGCGGAGTTGAACCGTTGAACCCGCAAGCCTTTGTGTTGACTTGTTTTACGTGAGCTTGGCCGGTCGGCCCTCACGCCCTCAATCCTGATGCGCGATACCCCATGACTCAAACGACTCTTCCCCTTTACGCAAAACGACGTGCTCAGTTGGCGGCTCGGTTGGACGCGGGAGGCGTGGCCATCATTCCTACGGCGCCTGAGCGCGCCCGCAACCGCGACAGCGACTTTCCGTACCGTCACGACAGCTACTTTTATTACCTCACCGGCTTCACCGAACCCAATGCGTGGTTGGTGCTCGACGCCACGGGGCGCAGCACCTTGTTTTGCCAGCCCAAAGATTTAGAACGCGAAATTTGGGATGGTTACCGTCTAGGCCCCGATGCTGCGGTCGATATGCTGGGCGTCAACGCAGCCCATTCGGTGTCCGAGTTGGAAAAACAATTACCCAAGCTGCTGGAGAACCAGAACACCGTCTGGTACCCGTTTGCCACGCACAAAGGCTTGGAAACCCGTGTCGACGGGTGGCTCAATGACGTGCGTGCGCGCGTGCGTTTTGGCGCGCAGTGTCCCGCGCAACAACGCGATGTGTGTGGCCCCTTGGACGACATGCGTCTGCTCAAAGACGCGCACGAGCTAGACCTCATGCGTCGCGCCAGCGCCATCAGCGCTCGTGCGCACATTCGCGCCATGCAAACCAGCGCCCGCATGCTGCGTGCGGGACAAGAGGTACGCGAATACCACCTGGACGCTGAATTGCTGCATGAGTTCCGCCAGCATGGTTCGCAGTTTCCGGCCTATACCTCCATCGTGGCGGCGGGCGCGAATGCGTGTGTGCTGCACTACCGCGCTGATGCGGCGCCAGTGCGCGAAGGCGAATTGGTGTTGATTGACGCAGGCTGTGAGTTGGAGGGTTATGCCAGCGACATCACCCGTACCTTCCCAGCCAATGGCCAATTCACCGGCCCGCAGCGCGACCTCTACAACTTGGTGCTCGCCAGCCAAGATGCCGCGGTAGCCGCGACCCGCGCAGGCGCAAGGTTTACCGACCCCCATGAAGCCACGGTCAAGGTGCTGGCGCAAGGCTTGCTGGATCTGGGTTTGTTGAACCCAAGCCAGTACGGCAATGCGCAAGACGTGATTGAAAAGCGGGCTTACTTTCCTTTTTATATGCACCGCACCAGTCACTGGTTGGGCATGGATGTGCATGACTGCGGCAGCTATGTCGAGCCGTCCGAGCTGGGACAAACGAGTGAGCGCAAAGACCCGCTTTCTGGAGAAACCATCGTCAACCGACCCAGCCGCATCTTGCGCGAGGGCATGGTGCTGACCATAGAGCCTGGCCTGTATGTGCGGCCTACAGACGATGTCCCCGAGGCGTTTTGGAACATCGGCATTCGCATCGAGGACGACGCCATCGTCACGGCGGATGGTTGCGAACTCATCACACGCGGCGTGCCGGTGATGGCCGCTGAAATTGAGGCCTTGATGAGGCCTTGATCTGTCGTTGACGGTGAGGCGAGGCGACGCGTGACCGGCTTTTGTAAAAAAGTAAAAACACAGATGTAGATACGCACAGTTCCCGAGAAAACCGCCTGGGGGTGCGCGCCTACAATCAACACGCCTTGTTGGGCTGTTGCTAGAGCGACTAGCAACAGCCCATTGCATTTTCAGGAGACAAACAATGGCCACCAATTCCAACCAAGCGCGTGACGAGTTGCGCCGCGCAGCGCTCGAGTACCACGAGTTCCCCACCCCCGGAAAAATTGCGATTGCGGCGACCAAGCAGCTGGTCAACCAGCATGATTTGGCCTTGGCTTATTCCCCCGGCGTTGCGGCACCGTGTGAAGAGATCGTCAAAGACCCAGATGCCGCTTACAAGTACACCAGCCGTGGCAACTTGGTGGCGGTGATCTCCAACGGCACGGCCGTGTTGGGCTTGGGAGACATTGGCCCATTGGCGTCCAAACCCGTGATGGAGGGCAAGGGCGTTTTGTTCAAAAAGTTTGCCGGTATTGATGTGTTTGACTTGGAGATTGAGGAGAAGAACCTCGACAAGTTGGTCGACATCATTGCGGCGTTGGAGCCTACTTTTGGGGGCATCAACCTCGAAGACATCAAGGCCCCCGACTGCTTTTATGTTGAGCGCAAATTGCGCGAACGCATGAAGATCCCGGTGTTCCATGATGACCAGCACGGCACCGCCATCGTGGTGGGCGCTGCCATTTTGAACGGCATCAAAGTCGCTAAAAAAGACATCAAAAAGGTCAAGATCGTCACCTCTGGCGCCGGGGCTGCTGCCCTGGCTTGTCTGGGCTTGTTACTCAAACTGGGCGTGCCGCGCAGCAATATCTTTGTCACCGACTTGGCGGGGGTGGTGTTTGAGGGCCGCACCGAGCTGATGGACGAAGACAAAATCCAGTTCGCGCAAAAAACGGCTGCGCGCACCTTGGGCGAGGTGATTGAAGGCGCGGATATCTTTTTGGGGCTCTCCGCTGGCGGTGTGCTCAAGCCGGACATGGTCAAGAAAATGGCGGCTACACCGCTGATTTTGGCGCTGGCCAACCCCACGCCAGAAATACTGCCCGAAGAGGTTCAAGCGGTCCGCAGCGACGCCATCATTGCCACAGGACGCACCGACTATCACAACCAAGTCAACAACGTGTTGTGCTTCCCTTATATCATTCGCGGCGCGCTGGATGCGGGGGCGTCCACCATCAATGACGAAATGGAAATCGCGGCGGTTTATGCCATTGCCGAGTTGGCCCAAGCCGAGCAAAGCGAGGTGGTGGCAGCGGCGTATGCTGGCGAGAGCTTGGCGTTTGGCCCGGAGTACCTGATACCTAAGCCCTTTGACCCGCGATTGATGATCAAAATTGCGCCGGCCGTGGCCAAGGCTGCGGCTGACAGCGGCGTGGCGCGGCGCCCCATTCAAGACATGGTCGCCTACGTTGAAAAACTGCAAAGCTTTGTCTACGCATCCGGCTCGGCCATGAAGCCAATTTATGCCGCCGCCAAGTTGGCGAGCAAAAAGCGCGTGTGCTACGCAGAAGGCGAAGAAGAACGCGTCTTGCGTGCGGTGCAGATTGTGGTGGATGAAGGCTTGGCCCAACCCACGCTGATCGGTCGCCCTGCGGTGATCGCCAAACGCATCGAGACCTTTGGCTTGCGTTTGAAAGAAGGCGTCGACTACCAGGTGGTCAACGTTGAGCAAGATCACCGGTACCGCGATTTTTGGCAGACTTATTACCAAATGACGGCGCGCAAAGGCGTGACTGAGCAATTGGCCAAGATCGACATGCGGCGTCGTTTGTCTTTGATTGGCACCATGATGCTGCACAAGGGAGAGGTCGATGGCCTCATCTGCGGCACGTGGAGCACGCCGCATACCCACCTGAACTACGTCGACCAAGTGATTGGCAACCGCCCTGGCGTGAGCACTTATGCTTGCATGAACGGCTTGATTTTGCCCGATCGCCAAGTGTTTTTGGTGGACACCCACATCAACTACGATCCAACGGCTGAGCAATTGGCGGAAATTACCATCATGGCGGCCCAAGAAATGCGTCGTTTTGGTATACACCCCAAGGCCGCCTTGCTGTCTCACTCCAACTTTGGCAGCAGCAACCAACCCACCGCCATCAAAATGCGTGAAACCCTGGCCTTGGTACAAAAGAAAGCGCCTTGGCTTGAAATAGACGGTGAAATGCATGGGGATGTGGCTTTGGATGGCGCTTCCCGTGCCGCCCAGATGCCCACGGCGACACTGATAGGCAATGCCAATTTGTTGGTCTTGCCCAATTTGGATGCCGCCAACATTGCCTACAACCTGCTCAAGACAGCGGCGGGTGGCAATATTGCGATTGGGCCGGTCCTCTTAGGCGCCGCCAAGCCGGTGCACATCTTGACCGCGAGCACCACGGTGCGCCGCATTGTCAACATGACGGCCTTGACCGTGGCAGACGCCAGCGCGACCCGGTAAGGCGCGCATGGGCGCGCTCTAAGAAAACCTTTTTATTACATAACCTTGATTGCCCTCCTCTTTTGGGAGGGCGCTTGCTTTTTTGTGGGCTTTCGGCGACACTTACCCATCAAATTTCGGGGTTTACCCGGATTTATACCAACAACTCTCCCCAGGAAATAGACGGCGATGGATATGCCACTTAGAACGGTGAAAACCAATATTGTTCAGTCGATTCGCGCTTTTCGCGTGCAAGACTTGCAAGATGCAGCCCAGGCACTGGGTCATCACTTTTTGTATGCCAATCTGGCGCAAACCCAGAGCAAGCAAGATGTGTTGGACCTGATTGCCAAAGAATTTACATTCCCCGCGCAAGCCAGCAAAAACTTTGACTCCCTGTACGACGGCATGACCGATCCTTTGCACAAATCAGGCCCTCAACCCGGCTTCATTTTGGTGCTCGAGCACATTCCTGCACATGCCAAGTTCGACAAAGAGGCGCGTGAACAGTTGCTGGATATCTTTCGTGACGCCTCGGATTATTGGGCTGACCGCAAGGTGCCGTTTCGCTGCTTCTACTCGTTCTCGGTGGCCCGTGCGCCATCCCTTGAGAAGACAGGACTTGGAGACGATTTGGTGGGCCTTGAAGGCTTCGACGAGGGGGAAAAAATGCCCACCGACAAATTGGTGGATGTTTCGCCCATGGCCTTGCGCATGAGCAGCCCTTTCAATGCGGGTTACTGGTTGACCGCAGCTTAATTTGCCTCTTGGTTTCCCTCCAAAGCCCGTCTATTTAGCCGGGCTTTTTTCTTTCGAGAACCCCGTCACAGGCTTTGAACCAAGGCAATGTATTGTTCGACAGGAACCTCTTCCGCACGGCGTTGGACGTCGAACTGACCCTCAAAACCACGCGCTTCCAACCACCGCCCCAAGGTGTGCCTAAGCATTTTTCGCCGTTGACTAAATGCGACTTGAACCATGCTTTCTAGCAATGGCAAATTCAGCACGGGAGGTGCCGCTAAAGGCACCATGCGCACCACGGCGCTGTCCACCCGTGGCGGTGGATCGAACGAATGGGGCGGCACATACAGCACGTTCTCCATGGCGTAGCGCCACTGGAGCATGACGCTCAAGCGCCCATAGTCGCTAGTGCTCGGCTTGGCCACCATTCGGTCAACCACTTCTTTTTGCAACATGAAATGTTGGTCTTGAATGACCGACACATGGTTGAGCAAATGAAACAAGATAGGCGACGAGATGTTGTAGGGCAAATTGCCCACCACACGAAGCCGAGTCACGTTGAGGGTGTGTGCCAAAGCCGTGAAATCGACTCGCAACACATCAGACTCGATCACGGTCAAATGACCATGCGCGCGCAGTCGCGCCGCCAAATCACGGTCAAGCTCAATGACGTGAAGTTTGCCTAGGCGCTCAACCAAGGGTTGCGTGAGTGCCGCCAAGCCGGGGCCTATCTCGACCATTGGTTCGCCAGCAAGAGGATGGATGGCGGCAACGATGCCATCGATGATGGCTGCGTCGGTCAAAAAGTGTTGTCCGAAGCGTTTGCGGGCAATGTGTTTCAAACGCGGACCAACTTATTGGGGTGCATCGCGGTATTCAACATACGCACGTCCGCGCACCTCTTGGACCCACAGTTGGTAGGTCTCTTCGAATTTTTTATCGCGCAAGTTGTTGCGAACGATGTCTCGCATTTCTCGCTCACTCAAAGCCGCATCGCGGCGGGCTAGGACTTGAATCAGGTGAACGCCAAATCGCGACACTGTGGGGTCTGACAGTTGCCCAATCGCAAGTTGACGCATCACCTGTTCAAATTCGGGCACAAACATGCCCGGCCCGACCCAGCCTAAGTCGCCACCGCTGCTGGCGCTGGCATCTTGTGAGTGGTCCATGGCGAGCTTTGCAAAATCGGCCCGCCCCGATTCAATTAGACGCCGATACTCGGCCAATTGGGCCCGCCCCGCTGCTTGACTGAGCTGGCTGCTCGGGCGCAACAAAATGTGGCGAACCCGCGTTTCGGTAACAGTCACGGAATTGTTGTTGCGCTTGCTCACCAGCTTAAGGATGTGAAACCCTGCGCCAGAGGGCAGCACCGCACTCAGCTCGCCCACACGAAGCGCTTGTGTGGCATCCACAAACAAGGTGGGGTAGCGGTCGAAGGGCCGCACGCCCATCAAGCCACCCTTGTCGCGCTCGGCGCTGTCGGAAACCTCTTTGGCCAGTTCAGCAAAATTTGCTCCGGTTTGCAGACGAGCCAACACAGTATTTGCTTTGCTTTTCAAATCGGCGACTTGGATTGGCGTGGCGTTTTCGGGTACCGCAATCAGAATATGGGCTAACTCAACCTCTGCAATATTGGTTTGGGTTGCTTGTCGTTCACGAAAACCTTGCTCGATCTCAGGGTCACTGATCTTGATGCGGCCGGGGACATTGCGCTCCGTGAGGCGTTGCAATACCGATTGCTCGCGTTGTTCTTGTTTCTCCGTGGCTGCCACTCTTGGGGGGAAGGCGCTAGGGCTGTTGGCGTCAATACTGTCAGTGTCCACGCCAGACTCTTTGGCGTACTGCAGCAGAGCCTTTTCGTTGATCAAGCGTTCCAAGGCTTCGCGCATCAACGCGGCGGCACCGGGAACGACGCGGCCTTGTTGCGTCATTTGCGCACGCATCTGTTCGGCGCGCAACTTGACCTCGTGATTGGTGATCGGCACGGCATCGACCACGGCAACGATGAAATCACGGCTGCTGGGCGAGCTGGGGCTGGGTGTTTGTGCTAGGGAGCAAAGGCTAAAAAAACACCACGTCAGCCAAACCAGAGACGAGCGCCGGGCCGCGGGAAGGGTAGAAAAATGCATGTTCACCATCAATCGTAATTGCCAAAACGGCTTGGGGTCATCGAATTTTGGCGCAAGGGTTGGTAGCGAGGCACATTGCTGCGCAATGAACCCAAGGCATTGGTGCCGACCCGAGAGAAACCAACAAACTCCAATTGGAACAGCAAACGTTGGCGCGACAAACCATCCGTCACTTGTAAGCGTTCAGCCACCACGCGGCTGAGCCAGCACCCAGCATCGTATTCGAAACCAATCACCGACTCCACCACCTTGTGGTCCATGGGGCTGTAGTTCATGCGGGCCACGCTGTACCAACGTCCTACGCCCAGGCCTCGCCCTTCACCAAGAGACTCGTCTTGCCCGCCCCACAGATCATGCAAAGGCCATTGCCAGCCGACATCTAACTGACGGGAAACGGCAGAGCCATCGTCGTTGTTTTGACTTCGGTACGCGGCATTGATCACCCGATACGAACCCGGGTTGTAGCGCCCTCCCGCCATGCGCCGGCTGTAGTTCTCGGTTTTTGGGTTGTACTGAACGGTCGAGTCCAATGCCCAAGCGCGGCTCAGGTTCAGGCTTGCGCCCGCCAAAATATCGCTGATGCCGGCTCTTGCGGTGGTGTCTCCGGGTATTTGCACGCGTTGGTCTTGCATGCGCAGGCGCTGGGCCAATCCAAACCGTGCACCTTCTGCGCCAGTTTGAGGGTCGAGCAAGCGAGAAATGGCGCCCAAGGTGAGCAATTTGCTGTCAGAGATGCGGTCGTTTCCGCCAAAGGCGTTCTCGGTGAACACGCTGGCAAAGTTGAACGTGTTGCCGCCCGAATCGTAATTGGGAAGGAAGTTTTGGTCGCGGTAGGGCGTGTAAACGTAAAAAACTCGGGGCTCCAAGGTTTGCAACCAAGCACGGTCAAATAAACGGTGCGTGCGTTCAAAGGTGACGCCAGAGTCCAAACTGAAGGTTGGCACCGTCACGCTGGCGCTGGTCTGACCTTGGTGGCCCGCGTAAAAGCTGTTGTTGGGTAGACCGCCGTCAAACTGGTAGCTGCGACCGTGCAGCTGCATCTTGGGCGTGAGATAGCCATAGGCGTTGGTGAAAGGTCGGCTGAGTTGCAATGCGGCAACGCTGCGGTTGGCGTTTGGCGCACAGTTGTACAAGCCGCTGTTGGCACATTCATATTCGCGCGATGATTCAAATCGCGTCAAGTCACCTTGAATGCTGAAATCAAACCCCGCCAGATTGCTGCGTTGCATGCGTGCAATGAACTGGGGTACACGGTCAAACGGAGCCGTGATGCGGTTGCTGGTGTCGGCCAAGTCTTGCAAAGTTTGCCATTTTTGAGCGCGCAGGCTGGTGCTAAATACCCCATCGGTCCAGTTCAGGGCGGCGTCGTTGGCCAACAAGCGTTGCACGCCGTTGTTGTTCACCATGGAAAAATCTTTCCAGTAATTGTCATCACTGACCCGATTGACATTCACGTTCAAGCCCAGCGTGCCGCCAGCGTAAGACGGATTGATCAAGCCGGTGTGCTTGTATTGCAAACCCCAGCGGCGCTCACCGCGCAACGCGTCTTTCTCCATGTAGTCCAAGCGGGCTTCGCCGCCAAACGGCCTGTCAGGGGACAGACTCTCGAGGTAGCGAAACTCACTGCCTAAGCGCAAGCCTCGGCGACTCCAGTAGGTCGGAAAAAATGTCATGTCCCGGTTGGGCGCTAAATTCAGGTAATAGGGTTGGGTGTATTCAAGGCCCCCGATGTTGTCAACGCCGATGGTCGGGGGCAAAAAGCCAGACTTGCGCTCCTCCGTCAAAGGAAAGTCGACATTGGGAATGGGCAAGATGGGGACATCTTTAAAAATCAGTGCCGCACCTTCAGCCAAGCCCACGTTGCGGTCGGCATCTAGCGTGATTTTGTCCGCTTTGAAAAACCAATCAGGCAACCAATTTGGGCCGGGTTTGCGTTTGCAAGTGGTGAGATCTGCGTTGTGCATCACCGTGTGCGCGCTGTCGACGAAGTCAATCCGCTCTGCCTTGCCGTAGGCATTGTTCTTGAGCAGTTGGTAACTCGGTTGGGTGAAAAAGCCTTCAAATGCATCCAGCCTAATGTCCAAAGCCGGGCCTTGGTACACATTGCCTGATCGGTTGATGGTGACGTTGCCACGCGCTTGGGCCAAGTCTTCCACCGGGTCGTAGTCCACTTTGTCGGCCTTGAGCAAGATGTTGCCACGACGAATCATGACCTTGCCTTCGAGCACTGTTTTGATATCCGTTTGCCCACTCAAGGTGTCGCTTTGGATAAAGGTGGGTGACTGCTTGCGCACCTCGTCGGGGATAACTTCTTGCAACATGCTGCTGGGCCGCAGCGTTAGCGACAGCCCGGTGGTCTCTTGCGTCTGGGCGTTCGACCCCATGCCCACCAACCCACCCAGCAAGCCCAGCACCCACCCAAAAGGCAAACGAGACACAAAGGGATGCACAGGCAAAGACATGAACGCGAGACAAGCTTTCAAAAAGCGAAGCCTTGGTCACACCCTTCGGAGAGCGTGTGCAAAGCTGGTTTGTAGAATTTGGATTATCCATGAGCACACCCCCTACCCTTTCGCCTTCGGGCCTTTCCTCTCTTGCGGCCATTGAATGGTCGCAGCCTGAGCGCCACGCCGCTTTCACCCAATGGCTCAACGCCCAGGTCCACGCGCACGGTGTGCAGCCGGCTACCTTGCGTGCGGCATCGGCCGATGCCAGCTTTCGGCGTTATTTCCGTGTCAACACCGCCGCAGGGTCGTGCATCGTCATGGATGCGCCGCCCGACAAAGAAAACTGCCAGCCCTTTGTGCACGTGGCGCGTTTGATGCAAGACGCGCACTTGTTGGTGCCCCGTATCTTGGCGTGGGACGAACCGCAAGGCTTCATGTTGCTCGACGACTTGGGCGCCCAGACCATGATGGAGGTCATCGACCCGAGCCAGCCACAAGCCAACCATGGGCTTTACCTGCGCGCCATCGATGCCTTGTTGGCGTGGCAGCAAGCCAGCCGTCCAGGCGTTTTGCCCGCGTACGACGAGGCCTTGCTGACACGCGAGTTGTCGCTGTTTCCTGATTGGTATTTGACCCAGCACCGTGACGTGCAGCTCGACACCCCACAGCGTGACATGCTGGCGCGCACCTTTCAAACCATCGTGCAGCGCAACCTCGCTGCACCTTGTGTGTATGTGCACCGCGACTTCATGCCGCGCAACCTCATGATGCCGCACGACCCCAGCGAGCCCCGTTTGGGCGTGCTTGACTTTCAAGACGCGGTCTACGGCCCAGTGAGTTACGACATTGCCAGTTTGATGCGCGATGCGTTCTTGAGCTGGGACGAAGACTTTGTGCTCGACGTCACCATCCGCTATTGGGAGCGCGCGCGCAAACTAGGGCTGCTCGATCACGACGGCTGGTCGCAAGACTTTGGCGAGTTCTGGCGTGCGGTGGAATGGATGGGCTTGCAGCGTCACCTCAAGGTGGCAGGCATCTTCGCGCGCTTGACTTTGCGCGATGGCAAACCCAAATACCTGGCCGACGCGCCGCGTTTCATCGGCTACATCCGATCGACCGCCAGCCGCTACAGCGAGCTCACGCCGCTGCTGCGTTTGATTGACAAGGTCGAAGGCACTGAGCCTGCGCTCAGCCTGGCCTATCCCAAGCTCACACCGCGCTCGGGCGGGATGGCTTGAGCATGGCGCGCTTTCATTGCCCCATGCCGCTGGCCAGCGGCATCACCCTCGATTTACCCGCGACTGCAACTCGCCATGTGCAAGTACTGCGCATGCAGCCAGGACATGCGCTGACCCTCTTCAATGGGGAGGGGGGTGAATACGCCGCCGAGGTGGAACACATGGGCCGCAGTGATGTGCGTGTGCGTGTCGGTGAGCACCACGCCACCGAGTGCGAAGCCACGCGCCGTGTCCACCTGGTGGTGGGCATGCCCGCCAACGAGCGCATGGACTGGTTGGTTGAAAAAGCCACCGAGCTGGGCGTGACCCGCATCACCCCGGTGATGACCGAGCGCAGCGTGGTGCGCTTGACGGGTGAACGCGCCGACAAAAAACTCGCCCACTGGCAAGCCGTGGCGGCCAGCGCGTGTGAGCAATGTGGGCGCAACCGCTTGCCCTTGATCGATGCGCCCGAGCGCCTGGACACCTGGTTGGCACGTCTGGCCCAAACCCCGTCGATGCAGGGCTTTTCTGTGGTGCAGGCGGTGTTGTCCTTGCACCCCAGCAGCCAGCCTTTGTCCACCTTGCTGGCGCAGCCCGGCAGCACCGACGAGAACCTCACCTGGGTGCTGCTCAATGGCCCGGAAGGGGGCTTGAGTGACGCCGAAGACGCCGCCGCCCGCGCTCAGGGGTTTGTGGCCTTGAGCCTAGGCGCGCGGGTGTTGCGCGCTGAGACGGCGGCCTTGGGTGCGCTGGCGCGGCTCACGCTGGCATAGCCGCGATCACCTGTGCCACCGCTGCGGTGAGCTTCTTGGCGTAGGGCACATGCAAAAACTCATTGGGCCCATGGGCGTTGCTCTTGGGGCCCAGCACGCCGCACACCATCATTTGCGCCTTGGGAAAACCGCGGCTCAGCATGTTCATCAGCGGGATCGTGCCGCCTTGGCCAATGTAGCCACATGGCGAACCGAAGTGCGCCTGGCTGGCCGTGTTCAAGGCACTTTCAAACCACGGCGCGGTGTCAGGCGCATTCCAGCCATTGGCTGAGCCTTCGGCGTGGAAGGTCACGCGCGCTTGGTAGGGCGCGTTGTCTTCCAGCAGGGCTTTGAGTTCTTGCACAGCATGGGCGGCGTCGACCAGCGGGGGCAGGCGCAGGCTGAGCTTGAAGGCGGTGGACGGGCGCAGCACATTGCCAGCGTCTTTGAAGGCGGGCAAGCCCTCGGCACCGGTCACGCTCAGGGTGGGCACCCAGGTGCGTTGCAACAGCGCTTGCAGCGGGTCTTGGGTCATGGGCAGGGTGACCAGTGTGGCACCGCCACAGTCATGGTGGGCCCAGGGGAAGCGTTGGTACAACGCGTCGCCCAGCAGCGCGGCCGTGGCGCGTGCTTGGGCCAAACGCTCGGGGGGCACCTCGACATGAAAGCTGGCGGGCAGCAAACGCCCGGTGGCGCTGTCTTCCAGCCGATCCAGCACCTGACGCATGATGCGAAAACTCGATGGCACCACGCCCGACGCGTCGCCTGAGTGCACGCCCTCGCTCAGCACCTCCACCTTCAACACGCCGCTGGCCATGCCGCGCAAACTGGTGGTGAGCCACAGCTGGTCGTAGTTGCCGGCCCCACTGTCGAGGCACATCACCAAACCCACGTGGCCCATCCGCGTGCGCAGCGCATCCACATAAGGCAGCAAGTCGGCCGAGCCGCTTTCTTCACAGGTTTCAATCAGGCCCACGATGCGTGGGTGGCTGGCGCCTTGCGCCTTGAGCGCTTGGATGGCGGCGATGCTGGCGTACACCGCATAGCCGTCGTCGGCACCGCCGCGGCCATACAACTTGCCGTCTTCGTACTTGGGGGTCCAAGGCCCCAAGTCTGAGCGCCAGCCGCTGAACTCGGGTTGTTTGTCCAGGTGGCCGTACATCAGCACCGTCTCGCTCTGGCTGTGGCTGGCGCGCGTGGCCGCCACTTCAAAGAACAGGACCGGCGTGCGGCCCGGCAAGCGCACGATCTCCAGCGTCAGACCCGCCACCTGCTGCGCCAACACCCAGTCTGCGGCACGTTGCACCACGGCCTCGAGGTGGCCGTGTTGTGCCCAGTCGGCGTCAAACGCGGGTGACTTGGCGGGGATGGCGATGTAGTCGCTGAGCTGGGACACGATGTCGCGGTCCCAAGCCTGGGAGACGGATTGCAAGACCTCTGCGCTGTTCAGCGCGGCGTTGGGAACTCGGGCATTCATGCAAACACTCCTTGCGTGGCAACACGCATCAACAAAAGTTGGGGTGCGCGCGTGCGCGCATCACCCCCGCTGAAACTTGAACACCGCAGTGCCAGCCCGCAGGTTGGGCCACACCTCGACACGTTCACCGTCTTGCAGACCAAAGGCATCCAGCAGGTGCAAGCCATTTTTGGTGGCCAGCACTTCAAAGTCGGCAAACGTGCCAACGCGGATATTGGGGGTGT
The DNA here is from genome assembly GCA_903845315.1 of uncultured Burkholderiales bacterium. Next base: position 4,233 of record CAIMWY010000289.1, on the reverse strand, counting down.
CGTACCACTGGTAAGGCAAACGCTTGGTCACGGGCATGCGACCCTGCAACACGCTCAAGCGATTTGGCCAGTGTCCAAAGTTGGGAAAAGAGACGATGCCTAAACGACCCACGCGCGCGGTTTCAAGCAACATGGTTTCAGCATTGCGCAGGTGTTGCAAGGTGTCAATTTGCAGCACCACATCAAATGACTGGTCGCCAAACAAGGTCAAGCCTTGGTCCAGGTTGAGCTGCAACACATTCACGCCGCGTTGTACACATGCGTGAACATCGGTGTCGTTGAGTTCCACGCCATAGCCGGTACATGCACGCTGTTGCTGCAAATGCGCCAGCAGGGCGCCGTCGCCACAGCCCAAGTCAAGCACCCGGCTGCCGTGGGGCACCAGCTCAGCAATCGCTTGCAAGGTGCGTTGTTGGGGGTCGTGCGTCATGCGGCACCTCCCGCGTTCGTCGTCTCTTGGGCAATGCGGTCAAAGTAAGAGCGCACCACGTTCATATAGCGTGCGTCGTCCAGCAAAAAGGCATCGTGGCCGTGTGGCGCATCAATTTCGGCGTAGCTCACATCGCGTTGGTTGTCGAGCAAGGCACGCACCATCTCGCGGCTGCGAGCGCTTGAGAAGCGCCAGTCTGTGGTGAAACTCACCAGCAAAAACTTGGCGGTGGTGCGGGCAAAGGCCGAAGCCAAATCACCACCGTAGCTGCGCGCTGGGTCAAAGTAGTCGAGTGCACGCGTGATCAGCAAATAGGTGTTGGCATCAAAGTACTCGCTGAACTTGTCGCCTTGATAGCGCAGGTAGCTTTCAATTTGAAACTCGACGTCTTGGGTGGTGTACAGGTAGTCACGCGTTGCGCTGCCCGTCGCCGGGTCGCCCAAAGGCGGTCGAGCCCCCTCGGGGAGCGTGGAGGGGCGTAGTTCCCGGCCAAACTTTTCGTTCATCACATCGTCGCTCAGGTAGGTGATGTGTCCCACCATGCGTGCAATGCGCAAGCCCCGTTTGGGCACCACGCCATGTTGGTAAAAATGCCCGCCATGAAAGTCGGGGTCGGTCACGATGGCGCGGCGTGCCACTTCGTTGAAGGCGATGTTTTCAGCCGTCAAGTTGGGCGCGCTGGCCACCACCACGGCGTGGCGCACCCGCTCGGGGTGTTGCAGCGTCCAGCTCAGCGCCTGCATGCCGCCCAAGCTGCCACCCATCACGGCAGCCAGTTGGCTGATGCCCAAAGCATCCAACAGCAAGGCTTGGGCATTGACCCAGTCTTCCACCGTCACCACTGGAAAGTCGGCACCGTACACCTGCCCCGTGTCGGGGTGGGTGTGCATGGGGCCGGTCGAGCCAAAACAGGACCCCAGGTTGTTCACGCCAATCACAAAGAAATGGTGGGTGTCCACCGGCTTGCCAGGGCCAATCATGTTGTCCCACCAGCCTTCGCTGTTGGCTTGGTTCTCGTACACGCCCGCGACATGGTGTGACGCATTCAGGGCGTGGCACACCAACACAGCATTGGACTTGTCCGCGTTGAGCGTGCCGTAGGTTTCATAGGCCAGCGTGTAGTCGCGCAAGCTGGCGCCGCTTTGCAGGCCCAGTGGCGCGGCGAAGTGCATGCTTTGCGGCGTGGCGATCAGGGGGGCGTGGTTCGTGTGCATGGCGGCAGACTCGTTCGCTCAAACCTTATTCGCCCACGGGACGCAGGTGTTTGCCCACGATGCCCGCCAGCTCAAACATGGTGACCTGGTCTTTGCCAAACACGGCGTTGAGTTTGGCGTCGGCGTTGATGGCGCGTTTGTTGGTGGCGTCTTGCATGCCATTGGCCTTGATGTAGTCCCACAGTTTCTTGATCACCTCGGTGCGTGCTACGGCATCTGGACCAATTACCGCAGCCAACTCGACGCTGGGCAAGAAGCCCGCCGTCACTTTGCGAGGCACCTTGGGCTTGGCCACTTTGTCGGCCTTGGGTGCTTTGGCACCCTTGGTGGTTTTGGCCGGGGCTTTCTTGCCGGCGGCCTTGATCAAGGCGTTGGTGGTGGGTGTTTTGCCAGCACGTGCGGGGTACTTGCTGGTGCGCGGTTCGAAGGCGAAATTCACCTTGCCGGCTTCGGGGTCCCACTGCAAAAAGGCCTTGAAGGCGCGGCGTGTGCGCATGGACACAAACTTGTCGAGCAAGTCGGTTTTGCCCTCCGCCAGCAGCTTGGTCATTTGTTCGCGTGCCACGGCTTGCTGCAAGATGATCTTGCCGCTCTTGAAGTCGCAGCTCGGCGTGGCCTGTGCGTGGGTGGGCACAGCCTTGCTGCACACATAATTGCTGCCGTGCTCGAACACGGGGCTGCCGCACTTGGGGCAGCTGCCCAAGGTCTCGCTGTCGCCAAACTCCACGATCTCGCCAGACTCGGCGTTTTTGTCGTCGCCAAAGTCGAATTCGAGCTTCCAGTTTTGGTCTTCTTCGCTGAACTTGAGCGCAATCTCGGCCGTGAACGGCCAGCCAGCTTTGGAGCGGAAGCCGTCGAGTGGGCCAATCTTTTTATCGCGGATGAATTGCTCGGCTTCGGCCGCTTCAAAGGTGCGACCTCCAGGAATTTTGCTGATCGAAAAGCCACAGCCTTCAGACGCGCCGTCTTTGCCCACGCACCCATAACGACGGTAGTTTTCTTTCACCACGCCGCCGCACTTGGGGCATGGGGTGTTCAAGGTGGCGTAGTCGCCGGGAATGGTGTCGCGGTCAAACTCTTTGGCCTTTTTGACGATGTGCTCGGTCATGGCCGCGATCTCGCGCATGAAGGCCTCGCGGCTCAACTCGCCGTGCTCCATCAGCGCCAGTTTGTGTTCCCAGCCACCGGTCAACTCGGGCTTGGAGAGTTCTTCCACGCCCAAGCCGCGCAACAGGGTGAACAGTTGGAAGGCCTTGGCTGTTGGAATCATCTCTCGGCCATCACGGATGAGGTATTTTTCGTTGATCAAGCCTTCAATGATGGCCGCACGTGTGGCTGGGGTGCCCAAGCCTTTTTCTTGCATGGCCTCGCGGAATTCGTCGTCTTCTACCAGCTTGCCAGCGCCCTCCATGGCGCCCAGCAAGGTGGCTTCGCTGTAACGCGCGGGAGGGCGTGTTTTCAGGCCTTTGGCTTCGGCCAGCTCGTTCTTGGCCGACTCTCCTGCGCCCAAGGCGACCAAGGTTTTGCCGTCCTCTTCGTTGTCCGAGGCTTCTTGTGCCGCGTCTTTGCCGTAGACCGCCATCCAACCGGCGTTCACCAACACCTTGCCTTCGGTGCGGAAGTGGTGGTCCAGGCCCGCGGCTTTGACCGTGCTGATGCGCGTGGTCACCATGTATTCGGCGCTGGGGAAAAACACCGCCATGAAGCGTCGCACCACCAGGTCATAGAGCTTTTGCTCGGCTTCAGACAGGCCACTCGGCGCTTGCAAGGTGGGGATGATGGCAAAGTGGTCGCTGACCTTCTTGTTGTCAAACACACGGGGCAGTTTGCGCACGTAGTTGTTGTTCAAGGCCACCAAGGCGTGCGGCTCCAAGTGCTTCATGCCGCTGTCGGCCAGCATGGTGAAGGTGTCCTTGACCACTGTCACGTAGTCTTCCGGCAGGTACCGTGAATCGGTACGCGGATAGGTCAAGGCCTTGTGGCGTTCGTACAAGCTTTGCGCCAGCGCCAGCGTGGTTTTGGCCGAGAAGCCAAAGCGGCCGTTGGCCTCGCGTTGCAGCGAGGTCAAGTCAAACAAGCCCGGGCTGGCCTTGGTGGTGGGCTTGCTCTCTTCGGTCACCCTGGCCGTTTGGTTGCGCACGGCGTCGGCAATGGCCAAGGCTTCGGCTTCGCTCCAGACGCGGTCGTGCTTTTTCTCGGCATCATCGGGGTCTTTTTTGTGCTCGGGGTTGAACCACTTGGCCGGATAGCTGCCGGCAGCCACCTGAAAGCTGCCGTGAATTTCCCAGTAGTCGCGGCTGACAAACTTGCGAATTTGTTCTTCACGCTCCACCACCACGCTCAGCGTGGGCGTTTGCACACGGCCCACCGTGGTCAAGAAGAAACCGCCTTCGCGCGAGTTGAATGCGGTCAAGGCTCGTGTGCCGTTGATGCCCACCAACCAGTCGGCCTCGGAGCGGCTGCGCGCGGCGTCCGCCAACCCTTGCATTTGTTTTTCAGAGCGCAGGGAATCAAAGCCATCGCGGATGGCTTGGGGCGTCATCGACTGCAACCACAGGCGCCTGACGGGTTTGTCCAGCGGCTTTTTGC
>CAIMWY010000288.1 GCA_903845315.1 uncultured Burkholderiales bacterium | reverse complement strand
GCGGTGCTGTTGAAAAACGCCTCGTAGCCGTGGGCGTCGACATACACGCCAGAAAACCCTGCCAGCCATTTGGGCGCCAGCAGCATCATCGAGCTGAACAAGGCGTATTGCGTGGCCGAGTAGTTCACGTTGGTCAGGCCTGACAGGTAGGCAATGAAAGCGGCTGACGCAATGCCGCTGGCCAAGTTGTCGGCGGAGATGACCCAGATCAGCGCCGTCAAATCGTGGCCTCGGGTGGCCAGCCAGGCAAACAGCAGGTTGGTGAGTGCGCTCAAGACAGCGCCCAGCATCAAGATGCGCATGACACCCAGGCGCATCGACAGCACGCCGCCAATGAAGGCGCCCAGCAGCGTCATGACCACGCCAAACACTTTGGTGACGGCAGCCACCTCGTCTTTGGTGTAGCCCATGTCCACGTAAAAAGGATTGGCCATGATGCCCATCACCACATCGCTGATGCGGTAGACCGCAATCAGCCCCAAGATCAAGGCCGCTTGCCAGCGGTAGCGGCCAATGAAGTCGGCAAACGGGGCCACCAAGGCGGCTTGCAGCCAAGCGCGCAGATTGCGCGCCGGCGGGATCGGGGGTTGCGCTGGTTCGGGCGACAGCAGCACGGTGAGCAGCCCCAAGCTCATGGACGCGGCCATCACCAAGTAGGCGGTTTGCCAGGCGGCGTGTTGGTAGCTGTTGCTGTCTGTGCCCGAGGCGCGGGCGGCCACCCAGAGCACGCCGGCCCCCGCCCAAATCATGGCCAAGCGGTAGCCGGTTTGATAGGTGGCCGCCAAGGCGGCTTGGTGGTGCAGGTCGGCCGACTCGATCCGGTAGGCGTCCAGCGCAATGTCTTGGGTGGCCGAGCCAAAGGCCACCACCAAGGCGCACCACACCACAGGTTCGAGGGCTTGTTGGGGATCGAGCAGCGCCATGCCTACCAGCCCTGCCATCACCACACTTTGGGCCAGCAGCAGCCAGCTGCGCCGACGCCCCAGCCAGCGTGTCAACAGGGGCAGTGGCAGCCGATCGACCAGCGGCGACCACACCCATTTGAAGCCGTAGGCCAAGCCCACCCAGCTCAAAAAGCCAATCGTGCTGCGGTCAACGCCGGCTTCGCGCAACCTGAAACTCAAGGTGCCCAGCACCAGCAGCAATGGCAAACCGGCAGAAAATCCCAAGCAGAGCATGCGCCAAGACGCGGGTTCAAGATAGACCTTGAAGGCGTCTACCCACTTTTGGCTTGGGGTGGTTGGCTGCGCAGCAGCAGGACTTGTTGTATCGTTCATCACGCTTATTTTCAGGCTTTCGCCCAAAGAACTCTCCATGAACCTTCGCCGTCTTGTTTCAATGCTTGGTTTTGCCCTGGCGTGCTGCTTGCCCGGCGCGTCCTTGATGGCGCGCGAGGGCGTGGAGGTGGGCAAAGAGTCGGCCTTTGCCAAGCTGGTGCCAGCGGGCGAGGTGGAGCAGTCGGCGTTTCAGCAATACAGCCAAATGCTCAAACAGGCGGCAGACAAAAACGCCTTAGGTCCAGCCGACCATCCGCAAGTGCTGCGCTTGCGCCACATTGCCAAAGAGTTGATTCCGCACAGCTACGAATGGAACCCTCGTGCCCGCGAGTGGAAGTGGGAGGTCAACCTGATTGGCTCGAACCAAATCAACGCGTTTTGCATGCCTGGCGGCAAGATTGCGTTTTACAGCGGCATCTTGAAGCAACTCGAATTGACCGACGACGAAGTGGCCATGGTGATGGGCCATGAAATTGCCCACGCCTTGCGCGAGCATGCGCGTGAGCGCATGGGCAAGTCAGCCGCCACCAATGGACTGGCCACCATTGGCAGCACCGTGGCCGCGGTGTTTTTTGGCGTCAACCCCAACTTGACCGACTTTGTGGCCAAGCAAGGTGCCAACCTGATCAACCTCAAGTTCAGCCGTGACGACGAAACCGAGGCCGACTTGGTGGGTATGGAGTTGGCTGCTCGGGCCGGCTATGACCCGCGCGCAGGCGTCACACTGTGGCAAAAAATGAGTGCCGCCAACAAAGGTGCGCCACCGCAGTGGCTCAGCACCCACCCCTCGGGCACGACCCGGATTGACGAAATCCAGGCCAATTTGCCCAAAGTCTTGCCGCTGTACCAGCGGGCCAAAGACAACCGCTGATCAGGTCCCGCCCACATACGGGTTGCTCACCCGCTCGCGCCCAAAGGTGCTCTCTGGCCCGTGGCCTGGAATGAACACCGTGTCGTCGCCCATGGGCCACAAACGCTGGGTGATGCTGTCAATCAAATCTTGGTGGTTGCCCCTTGGAAAGTCGGTGCGGCCAATGCTGCCGGCAAACAGCACATCGCCCACAAAGGCACGTTTGATCTCGGGTGAATAAAACACCACATGCCCGGGGGTGTGGCCCGGGCAGTGGCGCACCTGCAGCGTGTGCCCCCCCAAGGTGACGGTGTCACCGTCATGCAACCAACGGGTCGGCGTGAAGGCCCGTGAGGGCGGAAAGCCATAGCTTGCGGCAGCTTGTGCCAAGCCATCAATCCAAAACTGGTCGCCCTCATGCGGGCCTGTGATGGGCAGCTTCAATCGCTCAGCCAACTCGGCGGTGCCACCGGCATGGTCGATGTGGGCGTGGGTGATCCAGATTTGTTCGAGCGTTAGCCCCAAGGATTTCACAGCGGCCAACAGCACCTCCAAATCGCCACCTGGATCGATGACCGCAGCCTTCAGGGTCTGGTCGCACCAGACGATGGAGCAGTTTTGTTGGAACGGGGTGACGGGGACGGTTTCGTACTGAAGCATGGCAAGTAGGGCGAAGGGTTGAGCTGGGAGATATCGTATAACGGCTGAAAGTTGAATGACAAAACCCACATCCGATGCGCGCATGTCTAATTTGTCATGCGTAACTTTTGTTCAGATTTGCGCTGTGCATGACATCTGAGTCATGGATGGGTCGAAGGCTTGAAATGGATGCGAAGAGCTGTGACAGTGAGGGCATATGAATCCCTCAACAGCCTCATGACTGCTATTCGTCCTGCTACGTCAAAGCCCTCTCCTATGCCCGATGCGTTGCGCTTAGGGGTGTCCTACAAGATGCAGCAGGTTAGCTCAGGTGCGACTGTGAAAGTCAAAGATTTTCATACCAACGAAGTCGTGGGCGAACTCATGTACACCCGTTATCAGCCTCAACGTGTTGCCGTGGTTGATCCAACAAGACCTCGGGTGGATGTCATGGTTTGACTGAGCTCAAAGCCTAGCTCAACACTCATCCGTCCCATGCCCCGGCGCAGCTTGCGTAGGCACATGGTGGCGCAAGCCCACTTGCTGGTTCTTCTCATCCACAAACACCAACTGAGGTTGATGGCCAGCCACTTGGTCTTCATGCACTTGCGCGAATGACGCAATGATCAACAAGTCACCCACGCTGGCACGGCGTGCGGCAGAGCCGTTGACTGAAATAAGCCCTGAGCCACGCTCGCCTTTGATGGCGTAGGTGATGAAGCGTTCGCCGTTGTTGATGTTCCAGATGTGGACTTGTTCGTTCTCACACATGTTGGCTGCTTCCAGCAGGTTTTCGTCGATCGCGCAGGAGCCTTCGTAGTGAAGCTCGCACTGGGTTGTGACAACGCGGTGAATTTTGGATTTGAGCAGGGTGCGAAACATGGCTAGATCAAGTGCGCTTGATAGAAAGAGGCAATCATAGTGGGCTCGTGTTCGGGCTTGTGCCTGAGCGCGTCTGCACATAGGCCAACACGCCACCAGCGGCGACATGACCGCTGGCCAAGCATGCCGTGAGCAAGTAGCCGCCTGTGGGAGCCTCCCAATCGAGCATTTCACCCGCGAAGAACAGTCCTGGCCGTGTGGGTGCCATCAATTCTGCGCTGAGTGCTTCTAAGCGCACTCCGCCGGAGCTGCTGATGGCTTCGTCCAGTGGGCGTGTTGCGCAGACGGTGATGGGCAGGTGCTGGATGGTGTGGGCCAGTTGGTCGGGCTGGTGCATGGCTTCTTTGCTGAGCACCTCATGCAACAGGCCCAGTTGCAAGTTGTTGAGGTTCAAGCGACTTTTGAGGTGGCTAGACAAAGACTTAGAGCCACGTGGGTGCGATACCTCAGCCAGCACACGTTCAGCGCTCCACTCGGGGCGCAAGTTCAGGTGCAAGGTGGCGTGGCCTGAGCGCTCGATCTCATCGCGCAACAAGGCAGACGCGGCATAGACCAAGCTGCCTTCCATACCCGTGGTTGTGGCCACAAACTCGCCTTTGCGTTTGATCGATTGCCCCAGCGCATTGGTGAACGACAGTTGCACCGACTTGAAGGCCTCGCCCGCAAAGCGGCTGGCGAAATGCTCGCTCCAGCCTTTGCGATGATTGACTTGCACATCAAAGCCGCAGTTGGATGGCCGCAAGGGCGCCACGTCAACGCCTTCTTGTGTGAGCCAGGCTTGCCACGCACCGTCGGACCCTAAGCGTGCCCAACTGCCGCCGCCCAGGGCCAACAGCAGCACATCGGCGTGTGCGGTGAGTGGACCGTGTGGGGTGTCGAACTGCAATGCAAACGGATGGGCAAGAGGTGCGTCGGCGGATGCTTGGACGTTGGTGCTTTGCAATTGGCCATTCCATCGGTGGCGCATGTGAAAGGTAACGGGTGTGCCTTGTGGGGGGTGACGCAAGCGATGCAGCCATGCGCGCAGCAAAGGCGCGGCTTTCATGTCGGTAGGAAACACGCGCTGCGACGTGCCCACATAGGTGTTGATGCCCAAGCTCTGCGCCCAATCGCGCACGGCTTGTGGGCCAAAGGTTTGCAGCCACGGGGTGCAGGCTGCGCTGCGCGCACCGTAGCGACTGACAAACGGGTCAAAGGGCTCGGCATGGGTGAGGTTGAGCCCACCCAACCCGGCCAGCAAAAACTTGCGCCCGACCGAAGGCATGGCGTCGTAGACGTGAACGTTCAAGCCTGCGGCGCTGAGCACCTCGGCGGCCATGAGTCCGGCAGGGCCTGCGCCAACAATGGCAATGGTAGGTGAAGACATCAGTTATTGAATTGCAAAGCTGCCAAGTTGGCGTACAGGCCACCTTGAAGCAACAAGTCAGCGTGTGTGCCTTGTTCTACCAAGGCCCCATGGTCCATCACCCAAATCACATCGGCGCGTTGGACGGTGGCGAGACGGTGTGCAATGACCAAGGTGGTGCGACCCTGCATGGCGCTGCTCAAGGCGGCTTGCACCATGCGCTCGCTGTGGGCGTCTAAGGCGCTGGTGGCTTCGTCGAGCAATAACAGCGGAGGATTCTTCAGAATCGCGCGCGCAATCGAAATGCGCTGGCGCTGACCACCCGACAGGCGCACACCGCGTTCGCCTAAAAATGTGTCGTAGCCTTGGGGCAACTGCGCGATGAATTCATCGGCAAACGCCGCTTTGGCCGCCGCCAGCACTTGTTCACGGGTGGCCGATGGCTGGCCATACAAAATATTGTCGAAAGCACTCCCAGAAAAAATGACGGCCTCTTGCGGCACGATGCCAATGCGTTGGCGCAGCGCATGCAATGCCATCTGTTGCACGGGCAAGCCGTCCAGCCAGACCTTGCCTTCGTCTGGGTCATGAAAGCGCAGTAGCAAGTTCATCAAACTGCTTTTGCCGGCGCCGCTCGGGCCCACCAAGGCGACGGTTTGGCCGGGTTCAATGTGGGCGGAGAAGGACTGAATGGCGGCAGTGTCCGGGCGCGATGGGTAATGGAAGGTCACTTGCTGCAAAGTCACCGAGGAGCCTGCCGGTGGCCATGGGCTGTGTTGGGGGTGGGTCGGCGAGACAACGCTAGAGCGGGTGTGCAACAACTCCATCAAGCGCTCGGTCGCGCCGGCGGCACGCAAGATGTCGCCATAGACTTCGCCGAGCACGGCAAAGGCGCTGGCCAGCAACAGCACGTACACCACGGTTTGTCCCAATTCACCCGCTGTGGCACTGCCTTGCTGCACGGCGAGCGTGCCTTGGTAGAGGCCCCACAACAAAGCCGCGCTAGAAGCCAAGATGATGAAGCCGACCAGCATTGAACGCGCCTTGGCCCGCTTGAGCGCGGTGCTGAGGGCTTGCTGCGTGGCGCGTATGAAGCGCACCGATTCGTTGGCTTCGGCGTTGTAGCTTTGCACCACAGGTATGGCGTTGAGCACCTCGGCGGCGATGGCGCTGGCGTCAGCCACCCGGTCTTGGCTGGCGCGCGACAGTCGGCGTACACGGCGGCCCAGCACCACACTGGGCCAGACCACCAAAATCAGCACGCCCACAACTTGCAGCATCAACATCGGGTTGCTCCAAATCAGCATGCCCAAGGCGCCTAAGCCCATGATCAGGTTGCGCAGGCCCATCGACAAGGACGAACCCACCACGGTTTGAATCAGGGTGGTGTCGTTGGTCAGGCGCGATAACACCTCGCCCGTTTGGGTGGTTTCATAAAAGCTGGGGCTTTGGTGCAGCACATGTGAATACACAGCATTGCGCAAATCGGTGGTCACGCGCTCGCCCAGCCAAGTGACCAAATAAAAGCGAATGGCTGAAAAAACAGCCAAGGCAGCCGCCACCCCAAACAACACGCCAAAGTGCAGCGCCAAGTCGGCGCCTGCGTTGGGTTGGCTCAAACCCTCATCGATCAACTGCTTGAGGGCCCAAGGAAATGCCAAGGTCGTGCCGGCAGCGAGCAGCAAAAAAAGACCTGCCAAGCTGGCGCGTAATGCGTAAGGGCGAAGAAAAGGGAACAAGTCACGCATCACAACAAGCCGTCGTAGCTGATGGTGATGGGCGCGTGGTCGGAGAACTTTTCGTCTTTGTAGATGTCGGCAAGCCGGGCTTTGGCCGCAAGGCTTGGCGTGGCCAAGTGGTAGTCCAAGCGCCACCCCACGTTGTTGGCATAGGCTTGGCCGCGGTTGCTCCACCAAGTGTAGCAAGCGTCGGTGGTGTCGGGGTGGAGCTGTCGGTACACGTCGACCACACCGGCCTCGGTGGTGAGTTGCGTCAACCAGGCACGTTCTTCAGGCAAGAAGCCGCTGTTTTTTTGGTTGCCACGCCAGTTTTTAAGGTCGGCTTGTTGGTGGGCAATGTTCACGTCCCCACACAGCACAAACTCGCGCCCGGTTTTGAGCGCGTGAAGGTGCGGGTAGAGCGCCGCCAAAAAGCGGTACTTGGCCTCTTGCCGCTCAGGGCCGGATGAGCCGCTGGGAAAGTAGCTGCTGATGACCGACAACTTGCGCGCAGGCGTGTCAAAACGCAGCTCGACATAGCGGCCTTCCGCATCGAACTCGCCGCCATCAAAGCCCACCACCACGTCGCTGGGTTCGTGGCGGGCGTAAACGCCCACGCCCGAGTAGCCTTTTTTCTCGGCATACTGAAAGTGGCCCTGCAAACCGGCGAGGGTGTCGAACTGGCCCACCACATCGGCGGCTTGGGCTTTGATTTCTTGCACGCAAATACAATCGGGCTTGGCTTTATCGAGCCAAGCTTCAACGCCTTTGCGGGCTGCAGAACGGATGCCATTGAGGTTGAGGCTGGTCAGTTTGAACAAGGAATTTCCCATGACAGAAGGTGCGGCCGCCAACAACGCGTTGGCGCAAGAATTTGTGCAATTCTCGCTGGATTGCGGGGTGCTCAAGTTTGGGGAGTTCAAAACCAAGGCTGGGCGCATGTCGCCTTATTTTTTCAATGCTGGATTGTTTGACGACGGGGCCAAGTTGGGCAAGTTGGCCAGCTTTTACGCCCAGCGCTTGGTGCAAAGCGGCATGGCCTTCGACATGATTTTTGGCCCCGCCTACAAAGGCATACCACTGGGCGCCGCGGTGGCGATTGAGTTGGCCCGCTTGGGCCGTAACGTGCCATTTGCCTACAACCGCAAAGAAGCCAAAGACCATGGCGAAGGCGGCAGCCTGGTGGGTGCGCCGCTCAAAGGCCGGGTGTTGATTGTGGATGACGTGATGAGCGCAGGCACTGCGGCCCGTGAGTCAATTGCCTTGATCAAGGCCGCTGGCGCCACGCCGCATGCGGTGGTGATTGCCTTGGACCGCCAAGAGATGGCCACCGAGCAACAGGCCGACGGCAGCACCCAAGACGTGCCCTATAGCGCGGTGCAGTATGTGCGCGAGCAAGTGGGTTTGCAGGTGTGTGCCATTGCCGAGCTGAGCGACTTGCTGACTTACTTGCAGGCCCAACCCGGCAACGCCATGGGCGAGCACTTGGCGCGCACGCAGGCGTACCGTGAGCGTTACGGCGTGAGCTAAAACGCTCACACCCCGTGGTATCTGCCGTTGCGATGGTTCACGCCAATGACCATGTTCAGCGCGGCCGCACCCAGCAAGGACAGCAAGGCTTTGCTGGCGTCTGAGACGGCAAAGGCGATCAGCAAGATGGCAAAGTCCACCACCATTTGCACGTTGCCTGCGCGCCAGCCGCGTGACTTTTGCAAGTAGACCGCCATGATGGTCACGCCGCCTAGGCTGGCGCCGTGGCGGATCAACATCAAAATGCCCGTGCCTGCTAGCAGCCCCGCCATGACCGCCGCAAACACCGGGTCGAGGTGGGTAAACCCAATCCAGCGCGGCAGCAGCTCCACATAGGCCGACAGCAAGCCCACCGCCGCAAAAGTTTTGAGGGTGAAGACGTGGCCCAGCTTGCGCCAGCCGAACACATAAAACGGCAGGTTGATGACGAACAACACGCCGCCCAGCGAATAGTCCAACAGATAGTGCGCCAAAAACGCCACGCCCGTGGTGCCCCCGGTGAACAAGCCCGACTCGCGAAACAAACACACCCCCAAGGCCACGAACAAGCAGCCCGTCAAGAGACCTTGTGCGTCTTCCCATGCGCTGTGGGGTGCTGGGGCGGGCGGGAGGGGGTCAAGGTCTTGGGCGATGGCTTACCCCAGCTTCTGGTTGAGCATCTCGTTGACTTGCGCAGGATTGGCTTTGCCCTTGCTCGCTTTCATGATTTGACCCACCAAGCCATTGAGTGCTTTGGTGTTGCCGGCCTTGAACTCTTCCACGTTCTTGGGGTTGGCGGCGAGCACGTCGTCGATGATTTTTTCCAGCTCGCCGCTGTCGTTCATCTGTTTGAGGCCTTTGGCTTCGATGAGGGCGTCCACGCGCGCTGCGTCTGCCGCCGTTCCATGTGCACCCTCTATGCCTTCAGACCACAAGGCATCCAACACTTGTTTGGCCGCGTTGTTGCTGATGGTGTTGTCGCTGATGCGCCCAATCAATGCGGCCAGCTGGGCGCTGCTCACAGGCAGTTTGTCAAACGTCACGTCGTCCGTGTTCAGGCGCCGTGACACCTCACCCATGATCCAGTTGCTGACCAGCTTGGGTTGGCCACACGCTTGCGAGGTAGTTTCAAAGTAAGCCGCAGCGGCTTTGCTTTGTGTGAGCAAGGTGGCGTCGTAGTCAGGCAAGCTGTATTGCGTGACAAAGCGCTCGGCCATCACGCGGGGCAGCTCGGCCATCTCTGCTTTGACGCGCTCCACCCAGTCGCGACCAATCACCCGCGGGGGCAGGTCGGGGTCGGGGAAGTAGCGGTAGTCGGCTGCATCTTCTTTGGTGCGCATGGCGCGGGTCTCGCCCGTGTCG
>CAIMWY010000287.1 GCA_903845315.1 uncultured Burkholderiales bacterium | reverse complement strand
AGCTCGACCAACCCAAGCTCGGATACAAGCGCGAAGCAGCTTGTGGCAAGGCCTCGATGCCCGCGTCATGCTGCGCTTGCGCCGCGCGAAGTTGGCGATCGTTTTGCAAAGCCCGTTGGTACGCTTGCAGCAAATCCATGGCAAACACCGAGGACGAGGTGAAACACCCAATCGTCAACGCTAAGAAAACAGACAACGTTAAACGGGAGCGAAACAATGCGGGCATTTATTGCTCTTTCAAAGAGGCTGCAATGCGCTTGGTCAATGGGTGCAACAGGTATTGAAGCAAGGTGCGCTCGCCAGTTTTTAAAATGACTTCAACTTGCATGCCGGGCTGCAAAACATGTTCGCCAAGCTTGTGCAATCCCGCATCCGTCAGCGCAACCCGAGCGAGGTAGTAAGGGGGTTGATTGGCCTCGGTCAACACGTCGCTGGAGATCGACAAAATGCTGGCCTGAACCACCAGTTGTGGCGTGTTGGCAAACCCCGTAAAGCGCACGTCGGCGAAGCTGCCTGGCTTGATTCGGTCAATGAAGTGCGGCGGTATGCGGGCCTCCACCACCAAGGGCTCTGCGCCCGGGACAATGTCCATGATTTTTTGTGCCGGCTGAATCACAGCCCCCACCGCTTGCACCGTTAATCCAACCACTTGTCCACTGACCGGGGCACGCAAGTTCAGGCGAGAAAAATCCAGCTCGGCCGCATTCAAGCGCTCTTGCGCGGCTGAAATTTGGTGTTTCAACTCCAAAATACTTTGCTGGGTGCGCAGTCTGTTGGACTGAATGTCACTCAGTGTGGTTTTGATGTCTGCCTGGGTTCGCTCGAGTTGCAACAGTTGCACCAAAGGCGCAAAGCCCTCTCTAACCACATCGCGCACACCATTGACTTCGCGGTCGATCAAGCCGATCTGGTCTTGGCGGTTTTTCTCCGCCTTTTTCAAGCCATCCAACATGCCGGTTTGAGCAATCACGTTTTCTTGCAAGCCCGACAGGTTTTGTTTGGCCGCTTCGTACAAAGCCTTTGATGCAGACTCGTCCAAGCGCAGCAGCATGTCACCTTCTTTGACCCGCTGCCCCTCTTTGACCAGCATCTCTTTGACGATCCCTCCCTGCAAGTGCTGCACTGCCTTGCGCTTGGTGTCGATAGACACCACACCCGGAGTCGGCACGCCTTCATCCAAGGGGGCCAAGCTGGCCCATAACAAAAAACCGCCCAACCCAATCAAGATGATGAGGTAACCCACGCGGGCCGCATGGCCCGGAGACGGCTTGTCACTGCCTTGGTTTGGAGACGCTGGTGAAGAGGTGTTCATGGTGTGTCTGCTTACTTATCGGTGTGCGTTATTCGATAGGGCTGCCATCACCCCGTCTTTGGGGCCGCTGGCTTGAACCAAACCATCGGCGAGCAACAGCAATCGATCGGCCAGTTCGATCAAGTTGCTGCGGTGGGAGATCACAAAGACGGTGGCGCCTTGGTCTTTCAAAGCTTGAAGGGTTTGCATGAGCGCGCGCTCGCCGGCTTCGTCCAAGTTGGCATTGGGTTCATCGAGCACGACAAATTTAGGACTGCCATACACCGCGCGCGCCAAGGCAATGCGTTGGCGCATCCCACCTGACAACAGTTGTCCGGCTTCGCCCACAGGCGTTTCATAGCCTTTGGGCATGCGCAAAATAAATTCATGCAGCCCGGTCATTTGTGCGGCTTTGACCACCCACTCTGCATACACCGATCCCAAGCGTGCAATGTTGGCGGAAATGGTGTCATCAAACAAATCAATGCTTTGAGGAAGGTAGCCAATGTGCGGCCCCACTTCTTCGCGTGACCAATCGGTGATGCACGTGCCGTCCAACAACACCTTGCCGGCGCTAGGTTGCCAAACACCCATCAACACGCGCGCCAGGGTGGACTTGCCTGAGCCGGATGGCCCCATCACCACCGTCAACGAACCAGCGGGCGCGTTGTACTGAATGTCTTGCAACAGGGCTTGCGGTCTTTGGGGCAAACGAAGCGAGACGTTTTGAATTTGCACGTTTCCTTGCACATCCCTTGGCTTGCTCACCACAAGCGCCGGGGCTTGTGTGCTTGAGGCTTGCGCGAGTAAACCAGCGAGCCGGCCATACGCTTGGCGTGTAGACAACCAGCTTCGCCAAATGCCCGACAAGGCATCAATCGGCGCCAGTGCCCTAGAGCACAAAATATTGGCCGCAATCATGGTGCCAGGGCTGAGCTCGCCTTGGATCACCAAAATGGCTCCCACAGCCAGCGTGAACGACTGCTGCATATAGCGAATGAACTTGCTGCTGCTGGCAATGCTGTGCTGCAGCGATTGTGCCGAGGCGAAACTCGCTTGCGCTTGGTGGTGCTGGTCCAGCCATTTGCTTTTGAGCCGCTGCGTCATGCCCAAGGCTTCGATGGTCTCGGTGCTTTTGAGTTTGCTTTGCAAAAATTGCGCGGCTTGTGTGGCTAGGCGGTTGCTGGTGTGTGTGGGCTGCAACACGCGCATGTGGCCTAGGCGGGTGAAAACCGCCTGAACCAGGGCAAACACCAAGGCAAGCCATCCAAGAAGTGGGTGCATCAAGAACAAAACCAAAATAAAAACCAGTGACCACGGCGTGTCAATTAAGGTGATCAGCCCCGTGCCCGCAACAAATTGCCGCAGCTCAGCCAGGTCAGTGAAGGCGCTGCGTGCGCCAGAGGCCTCGCCCGTTTTCGATGGGTGTGCGCCCAGGTGCTGCAGATAAACACTGCGAAACGTTTGGCTACTCCATGCAAGGTCTAGCTTGGCGCCTAAGCGCGCGAGCAATCGGCTGCGGGTCCACTCGATCAAGGCCAAGATGCCAAACAGATACAAGCAGATCAAGGACACCGCCAACAAGGTCAGCTCGCTGCGGCTGACCATGACGCGGTCAAACACTTGCAACATGTAGACAGTGGGCATGAGCAACAACACGTTGCAAACGGCCGAAAAAACCAACAAAGCGATCAAGGCTTGGCGGTGCGGCTGCAGCGATGCGGGCGTTTGGCTTTGGGCGCTCAATTGCGTCATAAGCCCCCCCCAAGTTTGGCCAACACGTCATCCCTAGGGCCGTACAACTGTTGTGTGCCCTCGGCCAAAACCAAGATGTGGTCAGCCAGAGCCAACAAGCTTTTGCGGTGCGTCATCACCACCACGGTGGTGCCTTGGTTTTTTTGTGCCGCTATCAGGCTTGCCAAGTCTGCCTCGCCTTGTGTGTCGAGGTGGCTGTTGGGTTCGTCGAGCACCAACAATTTGGGGTTGCCATAAATGGCGCGTGCAATCGCCACGCGCTGCATTTGACCGCCCGATAAGTTTTGCCCCTCAGGCCCAAGGCGGCAGTCAAAGGAGTTGGGCAACTGGCCGACGATGTCTGTCAGACCCGAGGCGTGGGCGGCTTCTTGCACGCGTTGCATACGTTCTGCTGGGCTGGCACCCTCTTCAAAGCGCGCAATGTTGTCTGCCACCGTTCCCTCGAAGAGCTCAACCGTTTGCGGCACATACCCCATATGTGGGCCCAACTCTGCTTTACTCCACTTGTACACATCGGCTGAATCCAGACGAACTTTGCCTGACATCGCTGGCCAAAGACCGACCAAAAGCTTTGCCAAGGTGCTTTTGCCGCTGCCAGACGGGCCCACCACAGCCAGCATCTGCCCGGGCTGCACCTTGAACTGAAGGCCTCGCAAAATTGGCGCATTGCTTTTTGGCGCTGCGGCAACCAAAGACTCCACAGTCAGCAAACCCAATGGCGAGGGCAGGGCCATGCCGGGGGGCTGCAAGGGCTGCTGTGTCAACAGCTCGTCTAAGCGCCGGTACGCTTGTCTGGCCGCCATCAAACTGCGCCATTGGGTGATCAAGGTGCCCAAAGGTGCCACAGCGCGAGCGCCGATGGTGGAGCCCACAATCAGCATGCCGGGGCCCCCGAACAAGGCGCCATCCATCAGTATCCATGCGCCCACACCCAGCAAGCCCGAGCTCAGCACCAGCTGCAGCGTTTTGTTTGCCGCTTGAAACGCGCCGCCATGCTCCATGGCCGAGCCTTGGTGTTGCAAAAACTTCTCGTGCACCAGCAGCCACCGCGCATGCAGCGCCTTGTACATGCCCATGCCTTGGACCACTTGTGCGTTTTGCAAGCTGCTGTGCGCCAATAGCTGGCTTGCCACTTGGGCCTGGCTCAGGCCCACCAAGTCTGCGTGCGTGCGTTGATGGTGACCCCAGCCAATGCCCAGCTGAACCACTGCCCCTGCCAGTGTGACCACCCCAAGCAACGGATGCAGTGCAAACATCAGCAGCAAAAACACCAAGGCCATGGGCGTTTCAAAAAGCGCCATCAACAGGGGCGAATAAAAAAACTCGCGAATTGTTTTAAGGTCTGTCATGGGCTGGGCATTGCCGCTGGTGCCCCGAGAGCGATTCAACTCAAACGTGATGTCAAACACACGAGGCGCCAAGGCCAGGTCAAACTCGGCAGAAGCTTCTCGCATCACTTCCAACCTCGACCAATCCAACACCTCCATCACCCCATAAGCCAAGCTCACCAACACCAACAACCAAAACAAGGTGGTCAAACTCTGTGAGTCCACCACGCGGCCATAGACTTGAAACATAAACACCACGGGCACCAAGACCAGCAGACTCGTGAGCCAGCTGAACCCCCCGGCTTGCCAAAAGGCTTGGCGTTGCGTCAGGATGGCCGATTTCAGCTCGGCACCCGAGGGGCTTGGCAAAGTGGAGGACTTGGGTTCAGGCATGTCGCTAGGGCTTGGGGCATGTCGCTTGGGGGTCTGGCGAAAGATATTGTGACTAGAAGTGTGAGAGGCGAGTCTATCGAACATACGGCGGACAATGGGCAAACCGTTCTCTCGCACTCGTATAATTTTGCGAGATTACCGACCAAGATGCTCGAAGAACCCAATCAGCCCCAAACAGCGATCGCATCAGTCACGGCGGTGCCGGGTTTTTGGTACGCCGTCCATACCAAACCCCGTCAAGAAGTCCGCGCCCTTGAAAACTTGGTCAATCAAGGCTTTGAATGCTTTTTGCCGATGATGGAGGTCGAAAAAGTTCGCCGCCAAAAGGTCAGCCGCGTGAGTGAGCCCATGTTCAGCCGCTACCTCTTCATCCGCTTGAACGACGTCAACCACAACTGGTCGCCCATTCGCTCCACCTTGGGTGTCAGTAAGCTGGTCAGCTTTGGCCATGTGCCCGCCAAGGTGCCGGGCGAATTCATCGACTTTTTGCGCGAAGCCCCACCCTCAGCCGTGGCGCGTTTGTTTGAGCCCGGCGACAGCGTGCGCATTGCCAGCGGCCCCTTGGCGGGCATCGAGGGCGTGTACCAAGCCCACGACGGCGAAACCCGCGCCTTTGTGTTGGTGGAGTTGCTGGGCCAGCCCCAAAAACTCAAACTCGCCATCGAGTCGCTCGCGGTCAGCCAGTAAAACGCGCACAACCGAACTTTTTTCAAATCCCTCTGTGAACAGCAGCCACACTTCGCTCACCGCCCAGATGCCGCGCCATGTCGCCATCATCATGGACGGCAACGGGCGCTGGGCCAAGCAACGCCACATGCCGCGCACGGTGGGCCACGCCAAGGGTGCTGCAGGCGTGCGCGACTTGGTCAAAGCCTGCGCCGACCAGGGCGTGCACTACCTCACCCTGTTTGCTTTCAGCACCGAAAACTGGGGTCGCCCCTGCGACGAGGT
>CAIMWY010000286.1 GCA_903845315.1 uncultured Burkholderiales bacterium | reverse complement strand
CGATCTGGTACTTGGCCAGTTGCAGCTTGAGGGCTTGCGCTTGTGGGCTCTCCAATGCGGACAAGTCCACTTCTTTGAGCGAGGCCACATCGCCACCGTCTTTGTCGGCCCAGGCACGCAGCACCGAGCAGATGCGCGCATGGGCGTACTGCACGTAATACACCGGGTTGTCGTTGTTTTTGGTCACAGCCAAGTCCACGTCAAAGGTGTACTCGGTGTCGGGCTTGCGCGAGAGCAAAAAGAAACGCACCGCGTCTTTGCTGGTCCACTCGATCAAGTCACGCAGCGTCACGTAGCTGCCCGCGCGCTTGGAGATTTTGACCTCTTCGCCCCCTCGCATCACCCGCACCATGGTGTGAAGCACATAGTCGGGGTAGCCCTCGGGAATGCCCAGGCCATCCACCGACGAGGCAGCTTGCAAGCCCGCGCGCACGCGGGCAATGGTGCCGTGGTGGTCGGTGCCTTGGATGTTGACCACTTGGGTGAAGCCGCGCTCCCACTTGGCCAGGTGGTAGGCCACATCGGGCACAAAGTAGGTGTAGCTGCCGTCGGACTTGCGCATCACACGGTCTTTGTCGTCGCCATAGTCGGTGCTCTTGAGCCACAGCGCGCCGTCTTGCTCATAAGTTTTGCCGGCAGCTTGCAGTTTCTTCACCGCGTTGTCCACGCGGCCACTGGTGTAGAGGCTGCTTTCTAGGTAATAGTTGTCGAACTTGACCTCAAAGGCTTTCAAGTCCAGGTCTTGCTCATGGCGCAAATAGGCCACGGCGAATTGACGCATGCCGTCGAGGTCGTTGACGTCGCCGCTGCCCGTGAATTCACGGTCGTCTGATTTGACCGTCTTCTTGGCCTTGAAGTCATTGGCGATGTCTTGGATGTAGTCCCCGTTGTAGGCTTGCTCTGGCCACTGGGCGTCGCCTGGCTTGACGCCTTGGGCGCGCAGCTGCGTGCTGGTGGCCAAGGTGTTGATCTGCACACCTGCGTCGTTGTAATAGAACTCACGGTAGACGTTGAAGCCCTGGGTCGCAAACAGATGACAAATCGCGTCACCCAAGGCCGCTTGACGGCCATGGCCCACATGCAAGGGGCCGGTGGGGTTGGCAGAGACAAACTCCACCAACACACGCTGGCCGTTGCTGGGTTGAAAGCCAAAACATTCCTTGGCCGCCAGCACTTCGCGCACCACCTGTTGCTTGGCGGCGGGTTTGAGGCGGATGTTGATAAAGCCAGGACCGGCAATCTCGATGTCTTGGACCCACTGCTGGTAGGCAGGCGCGGCCAACAAGGCATCGCGCAGCTGCTCCCCCAGCTGACGGGGGTTGAGCTTGAGGGGCTTGGCCAGTTGCATGGCCGCGGTGATGGCGAAGTCGCCATGGGCCGCCACTTTGGGCGATTCAAAGGCGGCCTTGTTGCCGGAGCCGGGCAACAAAACATCGAGGGCTTGGCTCAAAGCGGCCAGCAATTCTTGTTTGACGAGGAGCATGCGGGGATTTTACGGGCCACCCCATTTCTTTTTTTGGCATGATGTGTACCCATGCGCCAGCCTCAACCCCCACTCCAATCCGACCGCTTCCAGTACACCCCCACGCTGAGTTGCGTCATGCCGGCCTACAACGAGGGGCTGAACTTGGGCACCTTGGTGCCGCAAGTGCTGTCTGCGATGCAAGCCCTGAGCTCGCAAGTTGAGGTCGTGCTGATCAACGACGGCAGTCGCGACAACACGGCTCAGGTAATTCATGCCTTGTGCGCCGCCCACCCGCAAGTGGTTGGCATCAACCTGTCGCGTAACTTTGGCAAAGAAGCCGCCTTGATGGCCGGCGTGGACGCTGCCCGCGGCGAGGTGGTGGTACTGATGGATTCAGACGGTCAACACCCCGTGTCGCTGGTGACCGACATGCTGCAACGCTGGCGCGAAGGCTCGGACGTGGTGTACGCCATTCGCCGCACCCGCGACGACCAAACGGCCTTGCACGCAGGCCTGACGGGCATGTTCTACAAGCTCATCAACATGGGCAATCGGGTCAAAATTCCTGCGCATGCGGGCGACTTTCGCCTGATGGACCGCCAGGTGGTGGATGCACTCAAGGCCTTGCCCGAACGCAACCGTTTCATGAAGGGCTTGTACGCTTGGGTCGGCTTTGCCAGCACCGCCATCGATTACGAACCGCTGCCGCGCGCCGCAGGTGAAAGCAGTTTTGGCCTGCGTGGCTCTTTTGCCTTGGCACTCACGGGCGTGTTGGCATTTTCGATTGCACCCTTGCGGGCTTTGACATTGATTGGCTTGCTACTGGCCACCTTGGCCATGGGTTTCGGCGCTTGGGTGGTTGCCGAATACTTCCTGTGGGGCATCAATGTGCCAGGCTATGCCACCTTGGTGGTGGGACTGATGTTTTTCAGCGGCATTCAACTGCTGTCGATTGGCGTTCTGTCTGAGTATGTCGGCCGCATCTATGAAGAAGTAAAGCAACGCCCGATGTATTTGGTGCAACAGCGCTGGGGGGCTGGTTTGGCGCTGACCCCACCTAAATCGCCAACGCCCCCCGACTTGGCCCCCGAAGAAAACGTGGCTATTTAAGCTCCCCATGAGCAAGCTGCGAACTGGCTTTTGGTTTGTGGTGGTGGGCGCTAGCGCAGCGTTCACCCACTTGGCCGTGTTTGCGCTGGTCGAGCCCTATCTCTGGCCGGAGGTGGCCAATGCTGCCGGCTTCGCGGTGGCATTTGTGGTGAGCTTTGCCGGGCACCGGTGGCTGAGTTTTCAAGATGCGGACACCTCTTTTTGGCAAAGTTTGCGGCGCTTTGCCCTCACCGCCCTGGCAGGATTTGCCGCCAATGAGGTATTTTTTGTGGTGTTGCTGCGTGGCTTGGGCCTGCCGTCGTTCTTAGCGCTATTCGTCGCGCTGGTGCTGGCATCGGCCCAGACCTTTGTACTCAGTCGCCTGTGGGCTTTTCGCCGCAGCCACTGACCCGGCGGCCTTGCTGCGGTAGAGCGACCAAGCCTGCCCGCCTAGGACCAAGTCAAAGCCGCTGTGGCGTTGCAGATTCAACCGGCCTGAGTCATTGGGGGCCAACACCCATGCGCCGGGTTGTTGTTGCAAAGCGTCCAACCGACTCAAGGGCTGTAACACGCGAGCGGCTTGGGCGTCAAAGTCGGCGCCTTCAAACAGCTCACGACGCCAGTTGTCGCCCGCGGTGCGCCGCTCGGTGTCCCAGTCTTGCAGCACTTCAATGGGCTGGGTGAGTTGGGCATAAAACGCCAGGTCATACGGGTATTCGTCCACAGCAGCCACCACATCGGTGGGCGCCACATTGCAAGCCAGCGAGTCCGCTACGTCGGCACTGCTGTGGCGCAGGGTGTAGCGCGATGCCACGATATTGGCCGCCAGCGCGGTGACCAGGCACACGCCCACCAAAGAGGCAAACACGCGACCGCCCCACGCACGTGACAGCATGTGTTGCTGCCACCACAGCGCAGCCAACACCGCCAAGGGCGGCATGACCGGCAAGGCGTAGCCAATCAGTTTTGAATTGGGAATAGAGAAAAAGGCCAAGATGGCCACCACCCAAATCCAACATAAGGCCATCCAGTGACGTTGCGTCAGCGCGGCATTGGCGGCGATCAACGCATGCGCAAAGTCTTCGGATGAAGTCTGCGCAACTGCAGCATGCGGGGTTTGCGCAGCCTTTGGCTGCCAGCGTTGCCGCACACTCGCGAACACCCGCAGCCACCCATCGGCAAGCGCAAAGAACACCCATGGAAACATCAGCAGCAACACCGCCACGCCATAAAACCACCAAGGCCTTGCATTGTTGAAAGTGGTGGCGGTGTAGCGCCCAAACTGGTGTTTACCAAACATATAGGCCAGCATGTCCGGGTGTTCACGCGCAGCCAACACAAACCATGGCAAGGCCACGGCCAAGAACAACAGCACGCCGCTGAACCAGGGCAACGCCCACACCTTGCGCCACTGCCTAGTCCAAAGGACCCACAGGGTGAGCACAAAGCCCGGCAGCAGCAAGCCAATCAGGCCCTTGCTCAATACACCCAATGCACAAGCCACGAACCCTGCGCGTGCCCAGTTCGCATGAACGCCCATGGGGTGCATCAATGCGCGGGCAAAGCACCAAATCGCCACGCCCATCCAAGTGGCCACCACCATGTCGTGGTTCAGATACTGCCCACCCACCAAAAAGGCCAAGCTGGTGCCCAACATCCAAGCCGCACGCCGCGCGGTGGCAGCCCCAGCGATGTGACGGGCGCACACCACCATCACCCCACACATCAAACACGCATGCAAAACCACGACCAACCGCGCCGCCCACGGCGTGACGCCAAACAGCTGCATCGACGCGGCCTCCAACCAGTACAGCAGCGGGGGTTTGTGGAAAAAAGGCACGCCGTCCAAGCGCGGCGTCAGCCAGTCGCCGCTGGACAACATCCACCGCCCCACTTCGGCATAACGGCCTTCGTCGGGCAGGGCCAATGGACGCCACGCCGCCAGGACCAACAGCAGCAGCGCAAGCGCAAGCACCGACCAATGGCGAAGGCGGGCACGCCACGACAAGGGCGGGTCAACAGCGATTGAAGTAGACACAAAGGGGCTCATGGCAATCGACTCATCCAGCAGGCAAGAATTGTCCGCTGCCGCGCACCAAGCGCACGCCCGCGTCACGCAGGTCTTGCACACAGTCATGGCTGGCGAGATACGCAAACTCGCGTGCACGGGCGGGGCCAATGTCGTCCTCGGCGTGGGCCGAAGCCGCCGGATGGCACATGATCAGCGCAGGCTGGTCGCCCGCTGGGGCATCCAGCAACCAGCGTTGCATGTGCTGACGGTAGTCGTTCAAGCTGCCATCAAAGTCATAAGCACCGAGCAGCGGCGCCACGCAGGGCCAATCGTGTTGTTGGGCCCACCGTTGCAAGGCACGCGAGCCCATGGCCGTGATGACTTGTGCTTTCAATCCCACTTGCGCCACCTGCGACACACGCAGCCAGGGCCGGGGGCTCTGGCTGCCATAGCGACGCAACAGCACCTCGCACAAGGCCTGGCGTAAACCGGCAAATTGCTGCACATGCTGATGACCATCCAGATGATCTGGCGGCGCTTGCCAGTGGGCTTCAAAGGCGTCGAGTTGGCGCTGCACTTCGTCAACCACGGCATTGCGGCGAAATCCTCCTAAGAGTGAGCGCCCCATCACCGCCCCCAAGCCTTGACCAAAACCTTGCTCACGCGCAAAGGGGCTGGTCCAGTCCAGGTGCAGCCCTACATCGATTCTGTCGCGCATGTCGCGCAAGGCCGGAGCATCTTGGGCCCAACGCGGCGAATGCACCATGACGCTGGTGGCGCTCAAGCGCCCCAGCACACACAAGGCGACGATGCCTTGTGACGTCGGGGCATTGAGGGCGTAATCGTCGGCACACACCACCACAGATTTGAGCGACTGCAACTGCGTCATGCGGGACTTCCCCAATACTCAGCTTGGGCGTAGCGCTCTTTGAGGAAATCAATCCACAAGCGCAAGCGCAAGGGCAGGTGTTTGCGCTGCGAGAACACCGCGTAAATGCCATTGGCAGGGGCCGCAAAATCATCCAACACCGACACCAGCTGTCCGCTTTTAATTTGTGTCGCCACCTCCCAGGTGCTGCGCCATGCAATGCCATGCCCGGCCAAGCACCAGTCGTGCAAGACCTGCCCGTCCGAGCAGTCCATGCGCCCAGCGGGTCGCAAATGGATCACTTCATGCGCGCCCGCGGCCGTGGGCACACGAAAGGCCCAACCCTTGGTTTGGGAGGCATCGCTGGAGAGCGTCAAGCAGCGCAAACGCATCAAATTGTTGGGGATTTGGGGCGTGCCATGGCGTTTTAAAAACTCTGGGGTGGCCACGCACAAGCGGCGGTTGTCTGCCAGGCGCACGCTGACCAAGGACGAGTCGGGCAAGTCGCCTACGCGTACCGCGCAGTCAAAGCCCTCGGCGGCCAAGTCAACCACCCTGTCACTGAGGTTGAGGGACACCGTCACATCAGGATGCGTCGAACAAAACTGGGGCACCAAAGGCGCCACATGGCGCCTGCCAAACCCCGCCGGCGCGGTGATGCGCAAATGCCCGCTGGCCTTCAAGCCCCCGGCACTCACGCTGGCCTCGGCGTTGGCCACATCGGCCAACAGGCGCTGGCAGTCTTCCAAAAAAGCGCTGCCTTCGTGGGTCAGGCTGATGCGCCGGGTGGTGCGCACCAAGAGCTTGACGCCCAAATGCGACTCGAGCCCGTCCAGCCGCCTGCCGATGATGGCCGGTGCAACGCCCTCGGCATGGGCTGCCGCGGTCAGGCTTCCCTTTTGGGCCACCGACACAAAGGACTCAAAGGCTTTGAGTTTGTCCATCGGGCGATTATCCACGGGGGTGCCTCGCCTAAACTCAGTCCATGCAACACACATCTCCCGTCAGCACAGCCACCTGGATGACCCGCGTTGGCGCTCCGCTTGAACATCTTTTCCCTGCATGGTTCGCTTTGGTCATGGGATGGACGGGCTTGGCCCTGGCTTGGCTGCGAGGTTCAGACATGCTGGGCGACATGGCGCTGGGCCTGGCCTTGGTAGCCGGTGGTTTTGCGGCACTGATTTTTTGCCTCCTGTGCGTGGCCAGTCTGTTGCGCCTGAAGATGCATCTCCAAGCGGTTCTCAAAGACTTGCAGCACCCGATACGACACGCCTTCATGGCCACCTTTCCGGTGTCGGTGATTTTGTTGGCGGCGTTAGGCGCCGCTTTGTTTCAACACACCAACCCCATCTTGGACCTGGCCTTGGCCTGGTTTTGGTGTGCGGGCTCGGTGTTGGAGTTTGTGGCCACTGTGTGGGTGATCAGCCGTTGGCTGCGGCCACAGGACGCGGGCGGTTTGCAATGGCCCGCCCTGACGCCGGCGCTGTTCATCCCGGTGGTGGGCAATGTGTTGGCCCCTTTGGGCGGTGTGCCACTGGGCTTTGAGACTTGGGCCACGGCCCAGTTTGGCATTGGCTTGTTGCTGTGGCCTATTTTGCAAACCTTGCTGTTTGTGCGCTGGGGCCAAGTCGGGCCCTTGCCCACCAAGCTGAGCCCCACCTTGTTCATCAGCGTGGCGCCGCCTTCTGCCGTGGGCTTGAGCTTGCTGGTGATGCAAGCACCCGTGCTGTTGGCCTGGGCTGCGTGGGGCATGGCCTTGTTCTTTCTGGCCTTGACCTTGACCCAGCTGGAGACCATGCGCGCGCAGCCATTTGGCATGTCGTTTTGGGGCCTGAGCTTTCCGTTGGCCGCCTTCAGCGCCTTGACCCTGCGACTGGCTGGCACGTCTGAGGGCGCATGGCTGCAGCTGCCCGCTCTGGGTATGCTGGCGCTGACCTCCCTGGTGATCTTGGGCCTGAGCTTGGGAACCTGGCGCGGTCTGCGCAACGGCAGCTTGCTGGTGGCAGACGCCTGATTAGGGGCGAATTTGTCACGGCAACCCCACCCTTTGCGCGTGCAATGTGTACTGCGCGATCCCCTAAGATTCACACTGATATTTGCACCGATGTCTTTGATCCAAAATTTCCCCCTTTGATTCATCCAGAGAGAACGCCCCATGAGCCAACACGCCACCCCACGCACCCGAGTTCACAGCCTGCAAGTTGCCAGCAACTTGCACCAGTTCATCAACAGCCAAGTGCTGCCCGGCACGGGCGTGAGCGTTGAAGGGTTTTGGCGCGGCTTTGATGCCATCGTGCAAGACCTGGCGCCCAAGAACATCGCCTTGCTGGCCGAGCGTGATCGCCTGCAAGCTGAGCTCGATGCTTGGCACAGCCAACATCCTGGCCCGATCAAAAACATGAAGGCCTACCGCGCCTTCTTGGAAAAAATCGGCTACTTGGTGCCTGTGCCTGCCAAGGCCAAAGCCACCACGAAAAACGTGGATGCTGAATTGGCCTTGCAAGCTGGCCCCCAGTTGGTGGTGCCAGTGCTCAATGCACGCTATGCGCTGAACGCAGCCAATGCGCGATGGGGCTCGCTGTACGACGCCCTGTATGGCACCGATGCCATCTCTGAAGCGAACGGTGCCGAAAAAGGCAAGGGCTACAACCCCGTGCGCGGTGCGAAAGTGATTGCGTACGCACGCTATGTGCTGGACCGCACGGCGCCCTTAAAGAGCGGCTCGCACATCGACGCCACTGGCTACGCCGTGGTGAATGGCGCCTTGGCGGTGACGCTGAAAAATGGCAAGGCCACCGTGCTGGCCAAGGCGGCGCAACTGATTGGCTACCAAGGTCAAGCCAGCACACCGTCGTCGGTGCTGTTGCAACACAACGGCTTGCACCTGGACTTGCAAATCAACCGCAAGACCCCGATTGGCGCCAGCGACCCCGCAGGCGTGAGCGACTTGGTGGTGGAAGCCGCTTTGTCCACCATCCTCGACCTGGAAGACTCGGTGGCCGTGGTGGACGCGGACGACAAAGTGCTGGCCTACGGCAACTGGTTGGGCATTGTCAAAGGCACGCTGACCGAAGCCGTGGAGAAAAACGGCAAAACCTTCACCCGTGGTTTGAACCCCGACCGCGTCTACACCGGCACCAAGGGCGAACCCGTCACGCTGCATGGCCGCTCGTTGCTGTTCTTGCGCAACGTGGGTCACCTGATGACCAACCCGGCCATTCTGTACACCGGCAAAGACGGCCAAGTGCACGAAATTCCTGAAGGCATCTTGGACGCCGTGGTCACCACCGCCATCGCCTTGCATGACTTGCAAGGCCACGGCGCCAATGGCATTCGCAACTCACGCACCGGCTCGGTCTACATCGTCAAACCCAAAATGCACGGCCCGGCCGAAGTGGGCTTTGCCGCAGAATTGTTTGCTCGCGTGGAAAAGGTGTTGGGCCTGGCCGACAGCACCGTCAAGCTGGGCATCATGG
>CAIMWY010000285.1 GCA_903845315.1 uncultured Burkholderiales bacterium | reverse complement strand
GTGCGGGTTCATCCGCGACAACGACATGCAAGCGTATTGCCGAGCATCCACTGGGAGCGGCAGCGGCCAATGTGGATTTATCAAGAGCAATGACCTTCAGGCGATGTGTCGAGCATCCACAGGTGGCTCAGGGCAGTGCGGTTTCATCAGAGACGCAGACATGCAGGCAGCTTGCCGAGCCAAGTTTGGTTAAAAAACTCGCCAATCTGCAGGTAACATTTGTGTGCATAAAGCACTGCGCAAGGCTTTAGATCACGCCCCCTTCCAGTGGGGATGCATGCTTGAATGAAGCGAGCGGGCAAGGGCCGTCATTTGACTGATTAGACTTTCAGTTTGAACAAGTCGATGGCATTGGCGCGACCAATTTTGAGGCGATCGGCTTCGCTGATGCTTGCTACATCAAACCAATTGCAGGCATGGTCCACATTTTCAAATGGCCAGTCGGTAGAGAACAGGATGCGGTCGGCGCCAATTTCCATCATGGCGTTGATCAAGGTTTGTGTCCGGAAATTGCCCGATGTGGTGAGCCAGAAATTTTGCTGAAAGTATTCCGCCAAAGGCTTTTTGGCGGGATAGCTCTTGGGGGCCTTGACCCAGCCATTGCGGTTGTCCACACGCCATATGTTGAAGGGCAGGCCTTCACCCAAGTGGCCGAGAACGATCTTCAGACCCGGATGCCGGTCAAACAAACCACTGGCCATCAAGCGCAAAGCGTGAACAGCTGTTTCTTGGGCAAACGCCCAGGTGGGGCCCATCAGCCAAGGGTGGCCGTTGTAAATCTGGGACCAAGAAGAAATGGGATTGCGTGGGTGCAGGTAAAACGGCGCATCGAGTTGTTCCGCCTTGGCCCAGAAGCCTTCGTACTGGGGGGCATCGTAATAAACCACGTTCTCAGGCGTGTCGATTTGAGAAAAGCCGTTGACCAAAGCGCCACGAAAGCCATAGTCTTTCATGCAACGCTCAAGTTCTTGCGTGGCTGCGTCAGGGTCCTGCATGGGCAAAGCAGCGAAGCCTTGGAAACGGTTGGGGCGCAAGGCCACTTGTTCGGCCAAAAAGTCGTTGGCGCGCTTGGCCAGTTCAATGGCTTGGGTACGGTTGTGAATGGCTTGAATGGCTGGCGCGTTGAGCGACAGGATCATCATTTTCATTCCGTTGTCGTCCATCTCACGCAGACGGCGCTCTTGCATGTCGATCAAGCGGGCGCTGAGCTCGGTCCAGCTTTCGTCGGCGAGAAAACCAGCCGAGTCTTGCAGGGTTTCTGGAGTCGCAAAGTGTTCTTCTAAGCCAATTTTTCCTTGCACGTGATGTCTCCTGGTGGTTTTGAGTGAGCGCTGAGTTTAGGCGGCACAGAAAGACTGGGCGACAAAAATCCAGCGATGAGCCGGCGCATTGTGTCCCATGTGTTTCAGTTGCGCATGTTGGCGGCGGCTGTTTCAGCGCTGGCGTCTGAGGCGCGTTTGGCAAATTCAGCGCGCAAGGCCTTGAGCTTTTCGCGCGGGTCTTCTTTGACGGTGGTTTTGTCCAAAGCCATTTCCGCAATGAAGCGACTCGGTTGTGCCGCAATCATGTCGCGGCCTTTTTTGCGGCGCCGCGTCCAACTCACGGACAGACTGCGTTGCGCCCGTGTGATGCCCACGTACATGAGGCGGCGCTCTTCTTGCAATCGCAGCGCAATGTTTTCGTTGGTGTGTTCGGTGCCAGGCTCGTCGTCGAGTCGAAATGGCAGCATGCCCTCTGTCACGCCAACTAGCATGACATGGGGCCACTCCAAACCCTTGGCAGCATGCAAGGTGGAGAGGGTGACCACGTTTTGGTCTTTTTCCCGCTCGGTCAGTGTGGACAAGAGCGCAATGGTTTGCGCCACTTCCAACAAGTTTTTGGTGTCGCCGCTGAGTGTCACGCCGGCGGCATCGTCAATTTCGCCGCCACAGCGTTGTGCCATCCAATCGCAAAATTCCATCACGTTGGTCCAACGCGCTGCGGCAACTTGCTCGCTGTCTTCTGCGTCGTACAGGTGTTTTTCGTAGTCGATGTCTTTGAGCCAATCGGTCAAAAAGGTACGTGCGGCTTCTGCGCCGTTGGTATGGCGGGCGCGAAATTCCAGGTCGTTCACATAACGACCGAACTCATGCAAGCTGCCCAATGAACGCGCGTTGAGTACCGATGACAAGCTGCTGCTGAACAAGGCTTCAAATAAGCTGAGTTTGTACTGGCTGGCGAACACACCGAGGCTTTGCAAGGTTTGGTGACCGATGCCGCGTTTGGGGGTGGTCACAGCGCGCAAGAACGCCGGGTCGTCGTCGTTGTTGACCCACAAGCGCAGCCAAGCGCACAGGTCGCGAATTTCGGCGCGGTCAAAGAAGCTTTGGCCGCCCGAAACTTTGTACGGAATTTGGGCTTTGCGCAGGGCTTTTTCAAAGATGCGTGCCTGGTGGTTGGCGCGGTAGAGCACGGCAAAGTCTTTGAGCTCGCGGTGCTGCGCGCCCTCGCCCGCTACTTCGTGACCGGCGCGCAGCGACTGGATGCGCGCCACCACGCGCTCAGCTTCGTGTTCTTCGTTGTCGGCATCGACCACGCGCACGGGCTCACCCTCGCCAAGTTCAGAGAAGAGGGTTTTGGGAAACAGCTTGGGGTTGGGCTCGATCACGTTGTTGGCTGCACGCAAGATGGCGCTGGTGGAGCGGTAGTTTTGCTCCAGCTTGATGACTTTGAGCTTGGGAAAGTCTTGCGGCAGGCGCTTGAGGTTGTCGAGTGTGGCGCCGCGCCAACCGTAAATGGATTGGTCGTCGTCACCTACAGCGGTGAAGCGCGCGTTGCTGCCCACCAGGCACTTGAGCACTTCGTATTGGGTGGCGTTGGTGTCTTGGTATTCGTCCACCAGCACATGGCCGAGTTGGGCTTGCCACTTGAGGCGAACCTCTTCGTGGTTTTGCAGCAGCTTGAGGGGCAAGCCAATCAGATCGTCAAAGTCCACGCTTTGGTAGGCCGTGAGGCGTTCCTCATAGCGCGCCATGATTTTGGCGATGGTGCGTTCGTTGTCGTCTTTGGCAATGCTTTCAGCTTGGGTGGCATTGAGCCCCATGTTTTTCCAAAGGCTGATGGTCCATTGCCACTGCCGTGCGGTGGCTGCATCGGTGGTGCCGCCTGCGTCTTTCAAGATGCCGGTGACGTCGGCGCTGTCCATGATGCTGAACTGCGGTTTGAGTCCCATCACAGCGCCATCTTGTCGCAGCATGCGCACACCGAGTGCGTGAAAGGTGCAAATCACCACGTCTTTGGCGGCTTTGCCAATCAGCTGTTTGGCGCGCTCACGCATCTCGGTGGCGGCTTTGTTGGTGAAGGTGATAGCGGCAATGCGCTGAGGCTCTAGCCCCGCTTGGATGAGGCGGCCAATTTTGTGGGTGATCACACGCGTTTTGCCCGAACCGGCACCCGCGAGAACCAAACAAGGACCGTGCAAGAAATTCACGGCTTCTTGTTGCGCGAGATTGAGACCAGCAGACATGCGTATGGGAGGAAAGGCAAAGCGGGCAATGATACCGGTGCACATCGCGGGCAAAATACCAGGGTGCTGCAAGTTTTATCTGTCACTTTTCCATTTTTCGTGCTGGTCTTGGCTGGGTTTGTCGCCATCCACCGCCGCATGCTGCCTTTGGATGCCATTCCGGGCTTGAACGGCTTTGTGCTGTACTTTGCGCTGCCTTGCATGCTCTACCGCTTTGGCGCGAGTTCGCCGATTTCGCAGTTGCTCGACCCGACTTTGTTTTTGGCCTATCTGTTGTGCGCCTTGTTGATGGTGGGCTTCACCGTGGCGGTCAGTTTGAACGCGCGCATCGGTTGGGACGATGCTGCGTTTGGCGCTTTGGTGGCAGCTTTCCCAAACACTGGCTTTATGGGCGTGCCTTTGTTAGTGGCCTTGCTTGGGGCAGGCGCTGCAGGGCCTGCGATTGTGACCATCGTGGTGGATTTGGTGATCACGACGTCGCTGTGCGTGGCCTTGTCTCGCCTAGATGGTGCTGACGAACATGGTGCCGCACGCGCTGCCAAGAATGCGTTTAAGGCGGTGTTGGCCAATCCCATGCCTTGGGCCATCAGCCTTGGTGTGGTGGCTTCTGCCATGTCTTACGAGTTGGCGGGCCCATTGGCCAAGACGGTGGGGTTGCTGGCAGACTCTGCCTCTCCTGTGGCCTTGTTCACCATTGGCGCTGTGTTGGCGCGTTCACAGAAGTTGACGAAGGCAAGTCATCACGCGCCCATTTTGTTGCGTGACTATTTGCCAATTGCTTGCTTAAAGTTGTTGCTTCACCCGTTGCTGGTGCTGCTGGTCTTCTCGGCGGTGATTCAAATGGGCTTTGCCATGAACCGCTTCACCATGGTGGTGGTGGTCTTGGTGGCAGCTTTGCCCAGTGCTAGCAATGTGGCTTTGTTGACGGAGCGTTTTGGGGCCGACACGGGGCGTGTGGCGCGGATCATTTTGGTGACCACAGCAGTGGCGTTCTTTACTTTTTCGGGCGCGGTGACCTTTCTGCACGGATGAAGGTCAGAGCGACGTTTCAAGAGTTCGCTACAAGTTTTTTGTCTTGTGCGATCTTTTTGGCTCTTGATGTTCTAAATAGCCAGTGGGTCCACGTCAATGGCCCAACGAACCACTTGCTTGTGTTGACTTCGCAGCGTGTGCAGTTGCAATTGCCACTGGCTTAAAAAGCCTTGTAGTGCTTTGCGGGAGCCACACTCCAACAACATTTGCGCACGTTCGATATTGGCCACACGTTGAATGGCCATTGGTACCGCGGGATAGATGTCGACTAGGGCTTCGTCTGCCCACGCTGCAGCTGCGTCACGCGCTGCAGACAAGAAGTCTTGCGCCGCTTGTTGGCTGCGCGCTTCGGCCCTCACCAAGGCTTGAAAGCTAAAGGGTGGCAAATTGGCTTCTTGCCGTTCTTTGAGTTGTTGCAAGGCAAAGGCCGGGAAGTCGTGTTGCTTGAGGGCGTCAAAGAGCGGGTGTTGTGGGTGAAAAGACTGCAGCCACATTTCGCAGGGGTGTGTCGGGCTCAAGTTGGCGTCGCGGCCCGCCCGCCCAGCGGCTTGCATCAGCAGGCTAAATAAGCGTTCTGGCGCCCGAAAGTCGCTGGAGAACAGTGCCCCATCGGGATTGAGCGCTGCCACCAAGGTGACGCGTCGAAAGTCGTGGCCTTTGGCAATCATTTGTGTGCCCACCAAAATATCGACAGCGCCCGCATGAACCTCTGCAAGTTGACGCTCAAGCTCGCCTTTGAGTCGCGTGCTGTCAGCGTCAATGCGCGCAATGCGCAAGGGTCCGCCATCGGTGCGGCGCACGTCGGCGAGCAATTCGCCCAAGTGTTCTTCTAGCTGTTCGGTACCACGCCCTAAAGGGCTGATGTCTTGGTTGCCGCAACCCGGGCATGCGCGCGGCACAGCTTGGGTAAAACCGCAGTGATGGCAGCGCAAGGTGCGATCAAGTTTGTGGAACACGCGGTAGGCGCTGCAATGCGGGCATTCGCTTTTCCAGTCGCAGTCGGTGCAGTGCAGCACGGGTGCATAGCCACGGCGGTTGAGTAAGACCAAAATTTGCTCGCCACGCGTGATGCGCTCGCGCATGGCGTCGAGCAGATGGCTGGAAAACACGGTTTTGTAGGGTTGGCGGTTCATGTCCACCCTGCGCACCAGTGGAAGTGCACCGTGGCCCACGCGTGAGGGCATGTGCAAGCGCAAGTAGCGACCCGACGGTTCAGTGTCGGAGGCGGGACGGCTGTGATGCCAGCTTTCGAGCGAGGGTGTGGCCGAGCCCAAAATCACCTTGGCGTGTTCCAGTTGTCCTCGGTATACCGCCAAGTCGCGTGCTGAGTAGCGCGCACCCTCTTGTTGTTTGTAGCTGGGGTCGTGTTCTTCGTCAACCACGATCAATTGCAACCAAGGCATGGAGGCAAAGACCGCCATGCGTGTGCCCAACACGATGCGCGCTTTGCCCTTGTGGGCGGCTAACCAGTGGTTCAGTCGCTGTGCAGGGGTGAGGCCGCTGTGCATGGTGACCAAGCATGACTCACCCCACAACGGCGCAAACCGATCGCGAAAGCGCGCTTCAAGCTGTGGGGTGAGGTTGATTTCGGGCACCATGACCAAGACTTGCGCATTTGGATCGCGGGCCAGCACTTGGGCTGCGGCGCGCAAATAGACCTCGGTCTTACCGCTGCCGGTGTTACCGAACAAGAGGAATGGACCTGGCTTGGTCGCGATTTGGGCTAATACCGCGCTTTGTTCCGGGGTGGCCTCAGGCACCTGTTGTGCGATTCGCTCGCTGGGGATATCGGCCTTAACCTTGCGCTTGAGGCGTCTGGCCCATTGCTCGGCGCTGAGCTCGCGCAGTTGGTTGGGCAGAGCAGCTAAGGCCACTTCGCCGACGCTGCGTTGGTAGTAGTGAGCCGCAAATTGAACCAACTGTCGCCAGCTGTGGTTTAAAGGTTCGACCCCTTCCAGCGCATCGCTGATCGTCCGCAGCGTGATGTCTGTGTCGCTATTGGTTTCTGTGTCCCACACCACACCGAGCAGTTCGCGGGCACCAAGCGGCACGCGCACCAAGGTGCCGGCAGGCATAGGGGACGCGCTGCTATAGGTCAGTGCGCCACCCAGGCCGCTGTGGGCTGGGGTGTGAACCATGACAGAAATTGGGTGCGACATGTCAAGCGATGAGTTGTATCGATTAATTCAGGTGGATTTTGAAAAGATCGCTTAAGTACTTGATTTGAATGGGTTTAGCGACTAACTCAAGATTTTTGTGGATAACTTTGTTGATATCTCTGCTAGGTCCCTGCCGAAGGCCCGCAAAACAAGGCTTTGGACAATC
>CAIMWY010000284.1 GCA_903845315.1 uncultured Burkholderiales bacterium | reverse complement strand
CCGTGATCAAGTCCAGCAACGACCCCTTGTTGAAAGAGAACTGCTCGCGCACCGCACGCATCGAGTCAATCGCCGACAAGGCCGACACCTTGCGCGCTGCAATCAATTCGTCGTTGTTGCGGATCTCAGCCTGGCTCTGACTGAGTACTTTTTGATACTGGCGCATGCCCGACTCAAACTCTTGCTGCGCTTGTTGCGCTTTGTACATCGCGTCGTTCTTGCGCGCTGTGTCGGCGCCACCGGTGTAAAACTCATACTTAAGTTGCACCAACAACGAGCTGTTGCGGCTGGGCTCGACGGGGGATGGCGCGCTGAAAGCGTTGACCGTGTTGCCATAGACCAGTTGGAAACTCGGCAACGTCTTGGCCACCGCGCTGTTGTAGTCCGACTGCGAGGCTTCGCGCAGCTTGGCCAGTTGCAGCAAACCGGGGTAAGTGCCTGCTAACTCTTCAGCCGTCTTGCTCAAGCCTTCAATCGCAAACTCATGCAAAGGCCCATGCACCACGCCCTTGGGGCTGCTGCCGAACAACTCGCGGTAGGCCTCCTCGGCATTGGCCAAACGCGTCTCAGCCAGGCTGATGGTCGAGAGCGCTTCGGCGTACTTGGACTCCACCCGAATGATGTCGGCCTTGGTGCCCCCACCAATCTCGCTGCGTTCTTTCACCAGCTTGACAATTGCCAATCGCGAGGACGCATTTTGTTTGGCCAAGATCATCTGCGCCTTGGCACGCTCTAACTCGACAAACGCGCTGATCGACTTGAGCGCTTGCTCTGAGCGCTTGGAGTTGAGCAACTCTTGCGCCGCCAACACACGGGCCTCGCCCGCCTTGAAACCAAACAAGGATGCGCCAAAGTCAAACAACAACTGGCTCACCGTGATGCCGTAGTTCGCGCCATTGCGCGAATACCCGGGCGTGTTGAGGTAAGGGTCGCGGCCAATGTTGCGCTTGCCGCTGTCGGCCGTGCCGGTGACTTGGGGCAGCATGCTGGCATACGCCACCGACTTGCCCGACTGCGTCTGCCCCAACTGGCTCGACACAATGCCCACATCGGGGCTGGCCACCACGGCCTCTTTCACGCGCAGTTTGAACTCGTCAAACGGCATCGCGTCGTTCTTGCGCTTGTCGCCGGGCAACTCCTTTTGCACCACCGAAATCAAGTCTTCGCCCAAAGCCGCAATCTTGGGCGGCAAGTCGCCCGACACCTGCATCGAGGTCCAGCTCGACGAGTTGTAACGGTCTGGGTCGTTGGACTTGACCGTGGTTTTCACCACCTCTTTCATGCGGGCGTCGTTGACGGGTGCACTGGGCTGACCCTGCGGGTCTCGGCTGGCAGGCGTGGCTTGGCTCAAGCGCAAGACCTCATGGTCTGAGCCGATAGAGGCCAGCACCGCGCCACCGCGCGAGGCCACCTCTTTCATGTATTTCTCCATCGCCGATTGGCCCGGTGCAGCAGGTGTGGTGACGGTGCACAGTTGCAACTGCTTGAGCTTGTCATCCGGCGGCACCTCCACCAGCGCCACCGTGGGGCGCTCGCTCTCGCGGCCTTTGCTTTGAACTTGCGGCGGCAAAGCAGGGTTTGACTTGGCTGAGGCTGGGCTGGCTTGCGCAGGTATCTGGGCATAGCCAGTCGGCGTGGCCGACTCAGGGGGCATCACCAAGCCGCTCACACGCTCAGGCGTAGCGGCCACTGGCAGCTGGGTCAACACGGTAGCACCCTGGTCTGCGCCTTGTTCATCAGGAGCAGCCACCACGGCCATCTGCACCGCAGGTTCGCGTGCGTTCCAAATGGTGTTGAGGGTGTCGGCCTCTTGCGAGTGCGCGCCCGTTAAGAAGTCGCCCGAGGTCAACACCACCATGGCGGCCACATACACCGCCGAGCGGGCAGGGTTGAAGTGCGAGCGTTCCATCGGCCGAGCCTTGGGCTGGATGCGCCGCGCCTTGTGCGCAGCACGCGGCGGCTCAAAGTCAAATTCAAACGCTGGCTCTGTTCGATCCAGCCCGTCGTCGGTCGCTGCACGGCTGATGACAATTTGTTCGGCTGCACGGGTCTTCAAGAAGCCGGCCGCAAACGCCGACACCTGAGTGGCGCTGTCGATCTTCTCGAACTTGGGCGCCACACCTGGCGTCACGCCAAAGTCAATCAACTCGGCCAACTCAAGTGCGTGCTTTGGCTCAGGCTGGGCTGTGGTTTTTGCTGGCGCAGCGGCAACGGGCCTGACTTCGATGGGTTTGACTTCGATGGGCTTGGCCACAGGGGGTTGTACCTGCACCGGGCTGGGCACTGGCTTGTCTGCCTTGGCCGCCACCGGGGCTTTCTGAACCGACACTTCCACAAACACGCGAGGTTTGCGGGGCTCCACTTTGACCGGCTCTTTCAACAGGCCCATCGCTTCCAGTTGGCGCGGGCTCAACACGGCTTTTTGCGCTTTGGTCAATTCGCTGAGCTGAAACGGCGAGAACACCGACAACTGCGCGGTGGTGAGGGCATGCAATTGAATCGACGTCAACGAGGCCACCTGCAACGGCGTCAACCCCATCAGTTCATCCGTCGTCAGCGCACGGATCTCCAGGCCACTCATGCCCGTTAAGCGGATGCTGTCATTCATGGTCGAACTCCCTCATTTCCATCGATTAAACCAAACGCGAACAACCAAGGTGCTTGTCGCACCTTGGTTGTTGATCAAACTGAACAGGTAACTGCGTGTGAGGTGGTTAGTCTATCCAGGCTTAGTGTTGAACATACGTGTCGGTCAAGTGGCCGAACGTGCTGTTGAAGTCGATGCTGGACTCGGCGCCCAAACCGGCTGTGATCGCGTTGGCCGCTTTGGTCAGCGTGGCGTTGGAAATGCTCATGCTGCCCGCTGTTGCTTGTGAGTTCACGTCATTGGCGCTTGCTTCAGAGCTGGTGGCATTGAACGTGCTCAGATCCAAGGTCGTTCCTGCCGTGGTCATCTTGGCCAAGCTCGTACCGTTGTTTGCCGCAGCACCCAAATCAGCCGTGCTGGTGATCGAGGTGTTGGTGCCCACGCGCTCCAAGAAAGACAAGTCGATGGCGTCGCCCGTACCCAGGTCAGCCACGATGGTCTTCATCGCACCCGACGCCGAGGCATTAGCAGTTCCGATCAAACCAAACACGTCACTGCCCGCGCCACCAATCATGGTCACGGCTTTCGCAGCTGGGTCGGCCGAGGCATAAGCGTTCAACAACACGTCGTTGCCAGCACCACCCGACAGGTAAGCCGCACCACCCAAGGCCAGCAAGGTGTCTGCACCATCACCGCCCAAGAGCTGCGCGTTGGTGCCACCGATCAAGGTGTCGTTGCCGCCATCACCTTGCAGCACCAAGGTGCCCAAGCTGTTGTTGTGCGCCACGATGCTGTCGTTGCCGTCACCGCCCGAGATGGTGTTGGTCAAACCCGATGCGATGTTGGTGTAATCGTGGATGGTGTCGTTGCCAGACGAGCCCGTCAGGTTGAACGAATGGTTGCCATACACACGCACTTCGCCTGCTGCGGACATGCTCATGGTGGCACCGTCGCCCTTGGCAATGTAAATGCTGATGTCAGAGTGGCTGATCACACCATTGGCACCGCTGGCCAAGGACGCGTCGGTCACAAAAATGACGTCACCACTCTGAGCCGCTGCCGAGGCCGCGGTCAGTGAAGCAAAACCACCTGCTCCCACCACCAACACCTTGGCGTTGTCGAACTTCACCACTTCTACTTCGCTCATCACCGTGGTGCCAAACGAGGTGGTCATGGTCAAGTGGTTATCCACCACAGCGCCAAAGGTGCTGTTGAGATTGTTCACATCCACCGTGGCATGAATTTGAATGCCGTCGACTCGCCCATTGGCGTCTGTGGTGCCTTCCACCGT
>CAIMWY010000283.1 GCA_903845315.1 uncultured Burkholderiales bacterium | reverse complement strand
GCTCCAGCGGTTGTCTTCACACACAAACAACACCGGCAATTGGTACACCTGCGCCCAGTTGAGGGCTTCTAAAAAAGGCCCACGGTTGATGGCGCCATCGCCAAAAAAACACACGGTGATGCCGCTGCGTTGTTGCAGCTTTTGCGCATGGGCCGCACCCACCGCAATGGGCAAGCCAGCGGCCACCACGCCGTTGGCACCCAGCATGCCTACCGAGAAGTCGGCAATGTGCATCGAGCCACCTTTGCCACCGTTGGTGCCATCGGCTTTGCCAAACAGCTCGTTCATCATGCGCTGCAAATTGGCGCCTTTGGCCAGCGTGTGGCCATGGCCTCGGTGGGTGGACGTCAGGTAATCGTCGGCACGCAAATGGGCGCACACGCCTGCGGGCACCGCTTCTTGTCCGGTGGACAAATGCAAGGGGCCTCGCACTTTGGCGCTGCCATCGGCCGACTTGCCATAGGCACTCACGCCGCCTTGGCTGGCTTGCTCGGCGGCGTTTTCAAACGCGCGGATGCGCACCATGGTGCGGTAGAGCGCAATCAGTGCGGGGGTCTCTGGGGTCACGGTGTCTCCTCAGGTTTTTGGGTTCACAGCTGCGTCATCCACAGCGCGGTGGCCACCAAGATGGCGGCCATGCAGCGGTTGAATAAGCGCAAGCGTTGGTGCGTTTGGTGCGGCCCACTGAGCCACTCGCGCAGCAGCGAACCCACCAACGCGTAGGTCAGGTTGCTGGAAAAACCAAAGCACAGCATCAGCGGCAAGATCACGGCAAAGCGTTGCAGCGCATCATCGTGCCCCGCCATCCAGCCCGCCACCACGGTCAAGGCCAGCATCCAGGCTTTGATGTTCAAAAATTGCAGCAGCACGCCTTGGAGAAAGCTCACGTCTATGGCTGCATCATCAGTCGCCGCCAAACTTCGCGTGCGTGCCAGTTTGAACGCAAGCCACAGCAAGTAGCCCACCCCTAAGCTTTGAAGGCCCCAGCGCAACATGGGCCAGGCTTCCACCAGGCTGCCCACGCCCGCAGCGCACACACACAGCAACAAGCCCCAACCCACGGGGACCGCCAACACAAAGCGCAGCGCACGCCGCAACCCCAAGTTGGCCGCCAATGCGGTCGACAAGGTGGTGTTGGGCCCGGGGGTAAAACTGGTCAAGGTGGCCAGTAGCAGCAGGGCCGTGAGCTCGGTGAAGGGCAATTATTTTTTGAGGCGTTCGTTTTGCGGGAACATGAAGCGGCGGGCCTCATCGTCTAACTCGGCCTTGAAGGTGTTGCGGGTTTTCAGCGCCTCGGCACGTTGTGCCGCTGGCCGAGCATTGATCTCGTCGAGTAAACGCTTGATGTGGGGATAGCTTGTCCAGGCATCGTCCTTGCCCAACACATACGGCACCATACGTGCCCAGCCCCAGAACGCCATGTCGACGATGGAGTAGTGGCTGCCCAACATGTAGTGGTTGCTGCTGAGATGTTCGTTGACGATGGCCCAGTGGCGATGTGCTTCAAAGTCGTAGCGGTTCAATGCGTATTCTTTGGGCTCAGGGGCTGCGTGTCGAAAGTGCACCGACTGGCCTGAGAAGGGGCCAATACCCGAGGCGATGAACATCAACCACGACAGCATCTGCCCGCGCTCTGCGCTGTTGGCTTGCAGGGGCACAAACTTTTGCTCGCGGTCGGCCAAGAACAATAAAATAGCGTTGCTGTCAAACACCGTCACCTCACCGTCCACGATGGCGGGCACTTTGCTGTTGGGGTTGACTTGTTGGAACGCGGGGTCAAATTGCTGGCCTTTGCGGGTGTCCACGGGGATGGGGTCAAAGGGCAAGCCCAA
Organism: uncultured Burkholderiales bacterium; assembly: GCA_903845315.1. The sequence goes on along the minus strand of CAIMWY010000283.1, from coordinate 232 downwards.
TTCTTCGAGCAGCAGCGCAACTTTCATGGGGTTGGGGGCGGCGTTGTAATAAAACTTGAGCATGCTTAGTCTCCTGTGGCAATGTTTGGGTGTGTCATTCTATGGACAGACCCACCCCCTGTTTGATGCTGTAATCGAGTCATCAATCACCCTGGAGACATGATGAATAAAAGACACCTGATCGCTCTGACCGCCGCCAGCCTGATGGGTTTGGCTCTGAGCACAGCACACG
>CAIMWY010000282.1 GCA_903845315.1 uncultured Burkholderiales bacterium | reverse complement strand
GCTGGCGCTGCGCCGCGCGGGGCGGTGGCGCTTTGGCGGCAGCCGTTTGGATCAAGGTCTGCGCTTGGCGCGCCAAATCAGGGCTGTCAGGCACGGGGTTGAGGCTGCTCAGGTACACCGCCATGGCGCGCACATCGGCATCGGGCACCACGGCCAGTTCGCGCACGACCTCGCCCATGGGGCCTGCGGCCATGCCGTGCTGTGGGCTGTGGCCACGGCGCAAATAGTTGAACAAGGCCTCCTCGGTCCAAGGCACAGGGCTGCGGTTGAGCGCGGTCAGCGCGGGGGCTTCCCAGCCGTCGACCAGGGCGCCTTGCAGGTAAGCGGTTTGCGACTTCTCGGCGCCCAAGGCACCGCGCGGTGTGTGACAGCCGCCGCAGTGGCCCAGGCCGTTGACCAACTCGGCGCCACGGTTCCATTCGGCTGAGCGCTGCGGATCGGGCGTGACCTCGGTGGGGTGATGGAACAAGGCGTTCCAAAAGCCCATCAGAGGGCGCAGGCTGAACGGAAACGCCAGCGCCGTGCTGGGTGGCCGCGAGGCCACGGCCGGTTGCGCCATCAAATGCGCATACAAGGCGATCATGTCTTCGTCGCTGATCTGGGCAAAGGCCGTGTAGGGAAACGCCGGGTACAAGGCGTGGCCTTGGCGCGAGATGCCTTCGCGCATGGCGCGCTCGAAGGCGCGGAACGACCAGCCACCAATGCCTGTCTCGCGGTCGGGCGTGAGGTTGGTGGTGTAGACCGTGCCAAAGGGCGTGTCCATGGCGCGTCCACCGGCGTTGCGCTCACCGCTTTCGGCGGTGTGGCAGCCTGCGCAGTTGCCCAAGGCGGCCACTTGCTGGCCGCGCGCCATCATGCTGGCGTTGAAGGGACGGGTGTCGAGTTGCGCCACCCGCGGCAAGCTGCTGCGCCAGCCCAACAAGGCCGCACTAACGGCAAAGACGCCCAACCCCAAAGAGGCCAGTTGAGCCGTTCGCAGCCGCCAACCCCGTGCCTGTCCGGGCTGGCGGCTGCGTGGTTTGCGCCAAGGCCAGCGTGAGATGGGCGGTGTGACCGTGTCTGCAGGTGGCGTGGGCGGCGGTGTGTGACCCAGCGGGTTCAAGGCTGCACGCACCACTTCCGGGGTGAAGGGCGGGTTGCGAAAGCGAACCCCCGTGGCGTCAAAAATCGCGTTGGCAATGGCCGCTGTGCCCGGCACCGACGAGGACTCTCCGGCACCCAAGGACGGTTCACCCGGGCGCGGCATGTGCATGACCTCGATCACGGGCACATCCCGGAAACTCAAGATGGGGTAGCTGCCCCACTCTTGGCTGGTCACGCTGCCTGTGAGCGGGTCGACTTGCACCTGCTCTTTGAGGGCCCGACTGGTGGTTTGCAACACATTGCCGTGCACCTGGTGCTCGACGCCTTGCGGGTTGACCATCAAGCCCGCGTCATGCCCCACCACCACGCGTTTGACGTGCACTTCACCGGTGTGGCGGTGCACCTCCACATCGGCCACCCAAGCGGCCCAGGCCGCGCCAAAGCCAGGCCATTTGCTGTGGATGTAGCGCGCATAAGCAAACCCTTGGCCTTGCAACCAATCGCCCTGCGCGCCTTGTTGCTGCGGCACACGATGGGGCTTCCATTGCGCACGCTCGGCGGTGGCTTGCACCAGTTCATAGGCGCGCGGGTCTTGCAAGTGGCGCAAGCGGTAATTCACCGGGTCAATTTTCGCGGTGCTGGCGAGCTCGTCGATGAAGCTCTCGTGAGCAAACGAGTTGGGCAAGGCCGAGACACCGCGCAGCCACGAAGCGCGCAAGATCGGCGGCATGTCGTGTACGGTGACGCGCAGGTCCTTGTAGTCGTAAGGCGGCCGCGCCGTGCGGTCGCCCATTTCATAAGCGCGCGCCAAGGGCTCGACCGTGCCGGTCAGCAGCAGCGCCAATGTGGGCGCGCCGTTGGACGGGTAGGCGGTTTGAAAGTCGTAGCCCGCCGGCGTGCCATCGGCGTTCAGGCCGCCGCGCACTTGCATCAGCTGGGCGGCGCCTTTGGGCTCCCAGGCGTGTTCTTGTTCGCGGGTGAGTTGCACCCGCACCGGGGCACGCACGGCTTTGGACAGCAAGGCGGCGTCAGCAGCCACGTCGTCGGCACCGTTGCGGCCATAGCACCCGGCGGCCTCCATGCGCACCACGTCCACGGCGGTGTCGTGCACACCCATCAACTGCGCCAAGTCTGCGCGCAGCACATGGGGGTTTTGGCTGCCCGCCCAGACCCGCAGTTTGGTCTGTGGCGCCTCGGGGTCGCCGTCTTTCATCCACATCGCCACGGCACATGAGGGGCCGATGGAGGCGTGCATTTGGTAAGGCCACACATAGGTGCGGTCGAGGGTTTTGGCTGCCTTGCTCAGGGCTTGGTCGACTTGGCCTTCGTTGACCAACTCACGTGCGGTGCTGGGGTTGTTGCGCAGGGCTTGCTCGGTGTTGTCCAGGCCTGGCATGCCGGGCCAGGGCTTCCAATGCACCACCAACTCACGCAGGGCTTGCTCGGCGTGTTCTTCGCGTTCGGCCACGATGCCCACAAAGTCGCGTTGGGTCACCACCGCCAAAATGCCCGGGATGTGCGCGATCGACTCGGCCTCTACCCGCTCCAAGGTGTTGCCGATGAAGTCGCCGCTGTCGGCCCCCGCATACGGTGGGCGCACCACGCGCCCGTGCAACATGCCGGGCAGGCGCATGTCGTGCACAAAGATCAGCGCACCCGTGGCTTTGTCCAGCAGGTCGACCCGGGACAGGCTGGTGCCCACCAGGCGGTAATCGTCCGGCGATTTTGTGGGTGTGCTGTTGGCGAGCATGAGGGTGGTGCGCTGCTCGCGCACCCAGTCGCCGATGTCGGCTTGTTGTGTGGGCCCCTGCACCACGCCGTCGCGCAACTGCAGCCCGCTGGCGTCCACCCCCCAGGCTTGCGCGGCTTGTCCCAACACCCACTGGCGCGCTTGGGCCGCAGCCAAGCGCAAGGGCTGGGCATGAATTTGCAAGGAGGCGCTGGCAATGGTGGCGCCTTGGTTGGGCGCCGCAGCGGTGCTGCCCATGATCAGATGCACGCGCGCGGGCGACACATCGAGCTCTTCGGCCACCACCTGGATGAGCGCGGTGCGCAAGCCCGTGCCCAAGTCGACATGGCCGTGCAAGGCGGTGACACTGCCGTCGTCCCACAGGGCCAGCAAAAACTCCACGCCCTCGGCCGGGTCGCCCACCACCAGCTTGGGCTGACCGGGCGCGCTCGGTGGTGCAGGCGGCGGGTCGCGCACCACCAGCAGCACGCCATGCGCTTGGTGCAAGTCGGCGCGTGAGCGCACGTGGTGGGCACGCAGCCAACTCATGAGGCGGTGCTCAACACGTCAGCGGCTCTGCGCACGGCTGCCATGATTTCAAGGTGCGCGCCGCAGCGGCACAAATTGCCCGACAAGGCGCTGCGAATGTGTGCGTCCGTCGGGTTGGGGTTGCGGGCCAACAAAGCCACGGTCATCATGACCATGCCATTCAAGCAATAGCCGCATTGGGCCGCTTGTGCGTCAATGAACGCCTGCTGAACCACGTGCAGGTGTTGGGCGTTGCCCAGACCTTCCAAGGTGGTGATGGCGCGGTCTTGCACCTCGCAGGCCGGGATCACGCAAGCGCGCGCGGCCACCCCGTCAACCAACACGGTGCAAGCGCCGCACTCGCCCAGGCCACAGCCGTACTTGGGTCCGTTGAGGCCCAAGTCATTGCGCAGCGCGTGCAGCAAGGTGGTGTGGTGCGTCAGGGGCAGGCTGTGCGACGCGCCGTTGACAGACAGATGGACAGGCTTCATCGTGTGGGGCTCAAACGCTCAAATAGTTGCGTCGCACATCTTCGTCTTCCACCAAGACATGCATTGGCGCTTCGTGCCGGATCTGACCTTTTTCCAGCACATAAGCGCGGTCGGCCACCCATTGTGCAAAGTGCAGATTTTGCTCAGACAACAAAATGCTCACACCTTCGGCTTTGAGGGCCAAGATCATGTCGGCCATTTGCTCCACGATCACCGGCGCCACGCCTTCCGAGGGTTCGTCCAGCAACACCAACAAGGGGTTGCCCATCAAGGTGCGCGCGACGGTGAGCATTTGTTGTTCGCCGCCGCTCATGCGGCCCCCTGCGCGGTCTTGCATTTCGCCCAGATTAGGAAACAGCTTGAACAGCTTTTCGTGCGTCCAATACGGCGCGGGTGAGCCATCGGGGAAATTGCGTGCGGGCTGTCGACCGACACTCAGGTTTTCCAGCACCGTGAGTTCGCTGAAGATGCGCCGGTCTTCGGGCACAAAGCCCAGGCCTTGTCGGGCCACTTGGTAGGGCTCGGCGTGCGAGATGTCCTGGTTCAAAAATGCCACTTGGCCACTGCGTTTGGGCATCAGCCCCATGATGGCCTTGAGCGTGGTCGACTTGCCGGCGCCGTTGCGCCCCATCAGGGCCACCACCTCGCCGCGTCCCACATGCAGGTCCACGTCGAACAAGATGTGCGCCGCACCATACCAGGCGTTGAGGCCTTGCGTGTGCAGCAAGGTGTTGGGGCTCGGGTTCATGCCGGTACTTTCCGTTCAAAGGTTTTGCCGCTGCCAAAGTACACCTCTTGTACTTTGGGGTGGTCGCGAATCTCTTGGGCCTGGCCCTCGGCAATCAAGCGACCACGGGCCAGCACGATGATTCGGTCGGCAAAGCCAAACACCACATCCATGCTGTGCTCGGTGAACAACACGGCCATGCCGCGTTGCGTGACAAGATTGCGCGTGAGGGCCATCAGTTTGTTGCGCTCGGCTGGCGCCATGCCTGCGGTGGGTTCGTCCATCAACAGCAAGCGCGGTTGGTTCGCCATGGCAATGGCCAGTTCCAACCGCTTGACGTCGCCGTAGGCGAGTTCGCTGCAAGGCCGGTCGGCTTGTTCGACCAAGCCCACTTGCGCCAGCAAGGCCAGTGCATCGGCGCGGCGGTACAAGGTGGCGCGGCGCCACATGGCAAACAAGTGGGCGTCGTCTGACAGCAAGGCCATTTGCACGTTCTCGGCCACGGTGAGCGAGCTGAAGGTTTCGGCGATCTGAAAGGTGCGGCTCACGCCCATTTGCCACACCTCGCGCGGCTTGCGCCCCACCAAGTTGTGGCCACCCAAGATGATGCTGCCGCTGTCGGGTTGCAACTGGCCGTTGAGCATGTTGAAGGTGGTCGACTTGCCCGCGCCATTGGGCCCTATCAAGGCCAACAACTCACCGGGGGCGAGGCTGAAGCTGACATCGTCCACCGCACGGTTGCCGCCAAACGATTTGCCCAGTCCTTGAACGTGAAGCAGGCTCATACAACGCAGCCCACATCACGGATGAGGCAATCAGCAGATATGCCCAAGCCCTCATGCAAGCGACGCACCATCGCAATACTCAGAGGACGCTTGCGATTGAGCACTTCGTAAACGCGGTTGAGTCCACCGATCATCGGCGTCAAATCTTTGGCGCTCAAGCCTTGTTGATCCATGCGAAATTTGATGGCTTCAATCGGATCGGGCAACTCAATGTGAAAGTGTTGCGCCTCATAAGCTTCAAGGAGCGTTCCAAGCACCTCTAAGCGGTCAGCGTCTGCCGTACCGCGCTTGGGGTCAGCATCGACAAATGCTGACACGGCTTTGAGTGCCGCTTTGTAATCTGCTTTGGTGCGAATCGGTCGAATGTCCATGATCGGTTCCTTTAAAACTGCTCTACCGTGTTGGCATCTACGGCGTCATAGTCGGTGTGACTGCCAATGAACTTGACATACACAAAGCCCATTTGGTAAGCCACCGCAACGATCAGTCTGTACTCATTGCCTTTGAGATTGAAGACCACACGTCGGTTTTTCAAAATGCTGACGCTGGCATATTGGGCTTTGATGTCGGTGGGTTGCCGCCACTTCGCCTTCTTGACTTCATCGCACCATGCCAGCACCGACTGCTTTGCATCTGGGTGCTTGGCGATGAAGCTTAGCAATGGGGGCAATGAAACCAAATGCATAGATTGATTTTAGTCCCATTTTGGGACTGTTGTGTGGTTTTGTTGCATGAGTTTCGTCACACGGTGCTCCCTTGACGCGGCGTGCGTGTTTGCAATTGGCTGCTGACAAAGCCTGCCAAGCCCTGCGGGAAGACCATCACCAGCAGCAAGATGGTGCCACCCAACACGGCGCGCCAATAGTCGGTGCTGCGGGCGATGGTGTCTTGCAGACCGGTGAAGGTGATGGCACCCACCAGTGGGCCCACCACGGTTTGCACGCCGCCGAGCAACACCATCACCAAACCGTCGACCGACTTGGACACGCCCAGGGCGTCGGGCGAAATACTGCCCTTGGAAAAAGCAAAAAGGGCACCCGCCAAACCGGCAAAGGCAGCCGCCACCACAAAGCCCGCCCACTGCAAGCCAGGCACGTTCATGCCAATGGCTTCGGCGCGCAGCACCGAGTCACGGCTGGCGCGCAAGGCATAGCCAAACGGCGCAAATAACATGCGCCGCAGTGCGTACACGCTCAAGCCGCACAGGGCGAGGGTGAGGTAGTAGTACATGCGCTTGTCGGTCAGCCAGGGGCTGGGCCACACGCCGGTGAGCCCGTTGCTGCCGCCGGTGAAGTTGTCCCACTGGAAGCAAATCGACCACAAGATTTGGCCAAAGGCCAAGGTCAGCATGGCCAGGTAAACGCCCGACAAGCGCACACAGAACCAACCAAACACAGCGGCGGCCACGGCGGTGAGCAGTGGCGCAAACACCAAGGTCAACTCCATGGGCATGTTGGCGCGCAAGGCCAGCAAGGCCGCCACATAGGCGCCAAAGCCAAAGTAAGCCGCGTGGCCAAACGAATGCATGCCTGCAGGGCCCATGATGAAGTGCAAGCTGCAGGCAAACAGCGCTGCCGTCAGCAGGTCAATCGCCAACACGGTGGTGTAGGGTGACTGCGCCGTCAACAGGGGCAATGCCCACAGCACCAAGCCACACAACAACCAGACGAGCAATTGGCCGCTGCCCCCCAAGCGCAGCGGCGCTTCTGCTTCACCACCATGGCGAGGCGTACTTTGGGGTTTGCCCATCAGGCCCCAGGGGCGCACCATCAGCACCACCGCCATCACCAAAAATTCAGCCACCAGCGTGAGCTTGGAAAAGGCAAACGACATGCCCCAGAGCTCCACCGTGCCCAGGCCCACACACAGGGCCTTGATCTCGGCAATCATCAGCGCCGCGACATAGGCGCCCGGAATGGACCCCATGCCACCCACCACCACCACGACAAACGCATCGCCAATGGTCAGCAAGTCCAACCCCAGGTTGGCGGGCTCGCGCGGCAACTGCAAGGCGCCGCCCAAACCGGCCAGTGCACAGCCCAGGGCAAACACGCTGGTGAACAACCAACGTTGGTGGATGCCCAAGGCGCCCACCATTTCGCGGTCTTGGGTGGCGGCACGCACCAAGGTGCCAAAGCGGGTGCGCGTGAGCAACAACCACAACAGGCCTAACACCACCGGGCCAATGACAATCAACAACACGTCGTAGCTGGGAAAGCGGCGACCCAAAATATCGATGGCACCGGACAAACCCGGTGCGCGTGGGCCCAACAAATCTTCGGGGCCCCACAGCCACAAGGCTGCGTCTTTGATGACCAGCACCAAGGCAAACGTGGCCAGCAATTGAAACAACTCAGGCGCGCGGTAGATGCGGCGCAACAGCAGCATCTCGACCAAACCGCCGAGCAGGCCAGAGATCAGCGCGGCCAGCAGCAGCAGCCACCAAAAGCTCAGGGTCAAACCGATGGAGCGACCCACGTGCTCGATCAGCGAGTACGCGATGTAAATGCCGAGCATGAAAAACGAACCATGGGCAAAGTTGACGATGCGCGTGACCCCAAAGATCAGCGACAAGCCCGCAGCGACCAAAAACAAAGAAGACGCACCGGCCAAGCCGTTGAGTCCTTGAACCACAAAGCCAGAAAAATCCATGTTGACATGTCCGTGAAGATTGACGTGCAGCACGCCTTGGCGTATCTGCACGTCAACAGGGGCTGCTTAGTCGGCAGCGCGTAACTTCTTGACTTCGTCGTTGCTAGGCTGGAAGGCCGCGCCGTCGAGGTAGCGGTAATCAACCATCACGCCTTTGCCGTTGTCGTTCTTGATACGGCCCACAAAGGCGCCCATGGTGGACTGGTGGTCTTGCGCACGAAAGTTCACCTTGCCAAACGGGCTGGTGAAGCTCAGATCGCGAAAGGACACGGCGAGTTTTTCAGAGTCGGTGCTGCCGGCCTTTTTGATGCCAGCGGCCAGTGCCTGAATCATGCTGTAGCCCACGATGGAGCCCAGGCGTGGGTAGTCGTTGAACTTGCCTTGGTAAGCGCCCAAAAAGGCTTTGTGCTCGGGCGTGTTGATGCCGTTCCAGGGGTAACCGGTGACGATCCAACCGTTGGGCGTTTCGTCTTTCAGCGGGTCGAGGTACTCGGGTTCACCGGTCAACAGGCTCACCACCTCACGGCCTTGGAACAGACCACGCGTGTTGCCTTCGCGCACAAATTTGGTCAAGTCAGCACCAAACAGCACGTTGAAGATGGCATCGGGCTTGGCGTCGGCCAAGGCTTGGGCCACGGCACCCGCGTCCACTTTGCCAAGGGCCGGCGCTTGTTCGGCCACGAACTCCACATCAGGCTGTGCCGCTTTGAGCAATTGCTTGAAGGTGGCAGCAGCCGATTGACCGTATTCGTAGTTGGGGTACACCACGGCCCAACGCTTTTTCTTGAGCTTGGCGGCTTCGGGCACCAACATCGCGGCTTGCATGTAGGTGGAGGCGCGCAAGCGGAAGGTGTATTTGTTGCCGCCTTGCCAAACGATTTTGTCGGTCAGCGGTTCGCCGGCCAAGAAGAAAAACTTCTTTTGTTTGGAGAAGTCAGCCACGGCCAAACCGATGTGCGAGAGGAAGGTGCCGCTGAGCACGTCGACTTGTTCGCGCGACACCAGCTCCTCGGCCGCGCGCACGGCGTCACCGGGTGTGGCGTTGTCGTCGCGGATGATGAGCTGCAGTTTTTTGCCGTTCACACCGCCGGCGGCGTTGATTTCGTCAACGGCCAATTCCATGCCTTTTTTGTACGGTTCCAAAAAGGCGGGCTGGGCCTTGTAGCTGTTGATCTCACCGATTTTGATGACGCCTTGTGCCATCGCTGGGGCAAGACCCCAGGCCAAGGCAGCGGCTGCTGCTGCACGGGTCAGACTGCGAAAACTCTTCATGCTGGCTCCTTTAAAAAACAAAACGTGAACGATATACGAAACAAACCACCCAACCATCAGCGCAGGCCGTCTTGGCCCACGATTTCAGACACTTGCAAACCCCCAATGCGTGGCGCGGGCCGACCGCTGTCGGTCACTACCACAGCCACCACCATTTCGTTGGCGCGTGGCGCGTCACTCACGCGGGCCTCCATGGCGTCAAAGTGGCTGCGCACAAAAGCGGCGTCTTTGTGGCCCAAGGGCACGTCAATGATCGTGCCCAAGGTCCCGCGTTTTTTGGCCGAGGGCACCAACGCGGCGCCGTGGCTGACGGCTTTGCGCAGCGGAGCCCCCAGTTTAGGGTGCAACACGGCGGCGGCATGTTCGAGCTCGCCCGCTTCGCCCACGATGGCGGCTTTGCCGTAGCTCTGGGCTTGGTCGGGTGTGATGCCAAGGGCTTGCACGCAACGCTGGCCCAACAAACCGCCCAGCTCTTCACCGATCTCGATCAGGGTGTCGAGGTTGGCGCTGTAGTGGCCGGCGTAGGGGTTGTCGATCACCGCCATCGCCAGGGCGCGGCGTGTGGGTGGGTCGATGGCTTGGCCGCCCTCGACATGGGTCTCATCCACTTGCACCACGATTTTGCGAATTTTGGCTTTCATGGGGTTCTTTTCTCCTATCAGGCTAAACAGGTTTCATGCCCGGCAACTTCGATCTGACCTTGGCAGCACAACAAGGCCGCGTGAATCAAGCCTTGGGCTTGCAACTGGTGAGCATAGGCCTGGCCGCGTGACAAGGCCTGACCAATTTGAAACACACTGAGCGGCGGCACATCCACCGTGACCAAGCGTGAGCCCAAATCGGCATCGTCGCGCAATTGGTTCGCAGGCTGGCGCACGATGCGTGGGTCGTCGACGTTGACGGCGTTGGCAATCAGGGTGGCGGCGGCGTCGGCTTGGGGTGCGGTGGCGGCCAGCACGGTCACGCTGTCGGCGATGCCCAGCGACTGGCTGCGACCGCGCCAACCGCTGGTGGCCACGCCACGCCCCGGCATGTCGGCATGGATGTGCAGCGCGCCATCGAGCAGCCAGTCACTCAACGGCGACTCGCCCCAAGCACGCGCAATGTCGCTGACCAAGCCAATGCGCACCGAGGTGTCGGCTGTGAGGTGCAGCGCGATGTCGCCGCCGTTGTTGACCCAGGCGCGTTCAATGCCGGGGCCTTGGTAGCAGGCCAGCACCGCGTGTGCCACCGCCCCAGCCACGGCGGCCATGGCGGTGATGAAACCCTCGGGGTGGGTCGGGCAAGGGTGGGCCAAGGGCGCACAGGCTTGCCACATGCTGCGTGCAATCGCGCCGCGCATTGGGTTGGCGGTATGGGGGCGTACGGCGTGGCGCAACTGCGGCAACTCACGCACCAAATCCGGCAGCATGGTTTGAAATGCGCCCCATGCCGCCTCGTGCGCCGCTTGCACGCAAGCGGATTGACCGTCGGCTTGAATCACCAAGTCGATCGGGCCATGCTGGAAGTGCCAGCGTTGCGGGTCCAGGGCTTGGCGCTGCGCCTGCATGGATCTGGTCAGCCCAACATCGGCGGTGTGTCCAGCGGCCAAGGGCTGTCGCTGGCAGGGGGTGACACCCAACGCAGTTGCGTGGGCGCGCCGTCGCTGTGCCAAGCGCCGTGGCGCAAGCTGTCGTCCAAGCTGCGCACATAGCTCATATGCCCGCCAAGTGCTTGGTAGTCAGACAAACGCATGGTGAACTCGATGGGCGCCACGATGGCCGGTGTGGGCACGGTGCCAAAGCTGCCGCGCGGCATGCGCAGCACATCCACCATCAAGGTGATGCCGCCCCCCGGCCACACGTAAGACGGCGCACCGCCGCAGGTCACATTCACCAGCGCGCGTTTGATGGCGCGGGTGAGTTGCACCGGGTTGTCGGTCACGCCCGCACGCAAGCTGCCGCCGGCGCCGCCTAGGAACAACACAGACACCAGAGAGGGTTCGCAGTTTTCGCCAATGCGCTCGACCACGCCCCGCACGGCTGTGGGCATTTCGGCCACTTGGGGGTGCAAGTGTTCATCCAGCACAAACCACGCCGAATGCTCGCCGGTGGTCGAGGTCATCAACAAGCGCAAGCCTGGCCACGCCAAGTCGGCGTCCCAGCTATCCAAAATGGCCAGCGGGTCTTCGATGTCGGTGCCGCCCCACCCGGTGCCCGGATTGGCCACTTGAAAATAACGCCCCGGCGTGGACTTGCGCCCTTTGATGTGGATGCCACTGGGCGGAATGTTCAGGCAACGCCCTGCTTGGTGCTCGCTCAGC
>CAIMWY010000281.1 GCA_903845315.1 uncultured Burkholderiales bacterium | reverse complement strand
TGGGATTTTGACCATGTTGGGCTGCTCGAGGCTGAGCCTGCCAGTGCGGGCGCTGACCCTGAAATGGCCGCCATCGAAGCCGGTGCGCAAGATTTTGAGCCAGGCGAAGAAGTCGGCAGCACACTTTTCTTAACCGATCATGCCGACTTGGATTTGGTCAGCCGCGCCCTGCCTGCGCAAGGCTTCACGGTCTTGTCCGCCAAACTGGGCTATCGCCCCAAAAACCCGATCGACCCTGCCAGTTTGAGCCCTGCGGATTTAGAAGAAATTGAAGCCTTCTTGGCCAGCATCGATGCCAACGACGATGTGCAAAATGTTTTTGTGGGCTTGGCCGGATAGGCGCAAGCTCACAAGCCCAAGGAGGCAAACACAGCGTCCATGCGCGAAGATACGGCGGCCTCCATGTGCATGGGCTTGCCCCACTCACGCTGAGTTTCACCGGGCCATTTGTTCGTGGCGTCCAAACCCATTTTGCTGCCCAAACCGCTCACAGGGGAGGCAAAGTCCAGATAGTCCATGGGCGTGTTTTCCACCGTCATCGTGTCTCGCACAGGGTCCATGCGCGTGGTGATGGCCCAAATCACTTCTTGCCAATTGCGCACGTTGACATCGTCGTCCACCACCACGATGAACTTGGTGTACATGAACTGGCGCAGATGGCTCCACACCCCCATCATCACGCGCCTGGCGTGCCCAGGGTAAGACTTTTTAATCTGAACCACCGCCATGCGGTAACTGCAGGCTTCAGGTGGCAAATAAAAATCTGTGATCTCGGGAAACTGGCGCTGCAACAAGGGAATGAACAACTCATTCAAGGCCATGCCCAGCACCGCGGGTTCATCTGGCGGTTTGCCGGTGTAGGTGCTGTGGTAGATCGGATCGCGGCGCATGGTGATGCGATCGATGGTGAGCACCGGAAACTCGGCCACCTCGTTGTAGTAACCGGTGTGGTCGCCATACGGGCCCTCCATCGCATGCTGCCATCCGCTGGCGTGCGAAGCATCGGGTTGAATATGGCCTTCGAGCACAATTTCAGCGCGCGCTGGCACTTGCAGCGGCACGCCCAAAGCAGGCGTGACCTGTGTACGAGCACCGCGCAGCAAGCCGGCAAATTGGTATTCAGACAAACTGTCGGGCACTGGCGTGACAGCACCCAGCAAGGTGGCTGGGTCTGCGCCCAAAGCCACTGCCACGGGAAAGGCTTGGCCAGGATTTTTTTGGCAATGCTCTTTGAAATCCAAAGCGCCGCCGCGATGGGCCAACCAGCGCATGATCACTTGATTGCGCGAGAGCACTTGTTGGCGGTAAATGCCTAAATTTTGGCGTGACTTGTGCGGCCCGCGGGTGATCACCAAGCCCCAAGTGATGAGAGGCGCCACATCACCCGGCCAGCAATGCTGAATCGGCAATTTGGCCAAGTCAACATCTTGGTCTTCCCAGATAATTTCTTGACAAGGCGCTGCCGATACCTCCTTGGGCGCCATGTTCCACAAAGTTTTAAGCAAGCCGCTCATGGCCACCATGTCTTTGACATTGTGCGGTGCTTGCGGCTCTTTCAAGTCTGCCAACAGGTCGCCAAATTGACGTATGGCAGTCAGATCGTTAACGCCCATGGCCCGCGCTACGCGTTCCGTGGTGCCAAACAAATTAGTCAACACCGGCATGGTGTGGCCTGTGGGTTTTTCAAATAACAAGGCTGGCCCACCGGCGTGCAAAACGCGCACGCTCAAGGCCGTCATTTCCAAATGGGGTGAGACCGGTTGTGAGATCCGAATCACTTGACTCGAGGTTTCGAGTTGTTTTAAAAAATCTCGCAAGTCTTGGTAAGACACGTCAGCCTTTTTTTCGTTGCATCCAGCGCGAGAGAAGCAAACGCGGGCTCCACTGCCGAGGATCGAGCACAGGCAACTCAATCGCGTCAATCGCGTTTTTCACCACCAGCCCCAACTCGGTATCGCCTTGCATGGACAAGCGGCGACTGAAGAACAAGGTGTCTGGTAGGACCGTGGAGTGGAGGGCTGCGATGTCGCAAGCCCTCCGTCTCACTACACCAACCTAACACCGCTACCGACAGTATACTCCCGACAATT
>CAIMWY010000280.1 GCA_903845315.1 uncultured Burkholderiales bacterium | reverse complement strand
TTCAGGATCGGCAAAGGCCAGTCGATTCGATTCAGGAACAAGTCCATCGCCCTGTTCATGCTGCGCCTTGAGGATTTCCCAAGCTTCTGCCAAGCGTCTGTCGTTAGGGTCAAGCATTCCGTCCATAAAGCTATGTTAACGGCATGCAGACATTGGAAAGGCTCCCGCAGGAGCCCTTGCTGGATGAGTGCGCAGTCTAGGCTTAGACGCGTTTACGGTATTCGCCAGTCCGGGTGTCGATTTCGACCTTGTCGCCCTGAGCTACAAAAATTGGAACGCCAATCTCGAAGCCAGTGGAGATTTTTGCGGGCTTGAGCACCTTGCCCGATGTGTCGCCTTTAACGGCGGGTTCTGTCCAGGTGATTTCACGAACCACATTGGTGGGTAACTCAACTGAGATGGCTTTTTCGTCATAGAACACCACTTCGAGAGACATACCGTCTTCAAGGTAGTTCAGGGCATCGCCCATATTGCTGGCTTCAACTTCGTATTGGTTGAATTCGGTGTCCATACAAACATACATGGGGTCAGCAAAGTACGTGTATGTGCATTCTTTTTTGTCCAAGATGACTTGGTCCATCTTGTCGTCAGCCTTGAACACGACTTCGGTGCCGAAGTTGGCGATCAGACTCTTGAGTTTCATACGAACAGTGGAAGAGCCACGGCCGCCACGTTGGTATTCTGTGCGCAGGACAACCATGGGGTCTTTGCCGTGCATGATGACGTTTCCAGCGCGAATTTCTTGAGCGGTTTTCATAGTGTGTAGGGGTTGTTGAGTGAAATAGGGCCCCAAAGCAAGTCAAACTGAGTAGGGCTAACCTAGCCGTCGATTTTAGCCTTTTTCAAAGTCCTCAGCCCGTTGTGACACCCAGCGCAACAACTGGGTGCACAAATCAGGGCGTTGGGCTAAATTAGCACGGCAGCTTTGACCCCACTTCAGTACATCAGAGGGCAAGGGGTCAATCCATGGCAGTGGCCATAAAGGGCTCATGCTATTCCATGCATCATGAACTTGGCGCAGGCTGAGTGGCATGTCCGTTATTTGGTAGAAGGCACGTAGTTTTTTGTGATGCGCCAAGTCATGTTGTGGATAGATATGCCAAACGAAGGGTTTACCAGCCCAAATGGCTCGCAGGAGGGAGTCCTCCCCTCTGACAAAGTTAAGGTCACAGGCCCAGAGTAAGTGGTCGAACTCGATTTGGCTCAGGTAGGGCAGGTAGGTGATGGGCAAAGAATCGGTGCCTTGTGCAGACCAACCCAAGGCTTGGCATGCCAGGGCTGTAGCGGTTTGTGCACGGCCTGCTGTGACGCACAAACGTGTGGGGTGAGTGCTGTGGTTGAGCTTGAGTAAAAGCTCTGGTAAACCTTGGGGTTCGTAGCAAAACAGTGAGACCCAACGCTCTTGAGGGTGAATGGGCTGTAGAACTTGGAGAGAGGCTCGCCAAGCGATTGCATCAAATTTTGCCTGTCTTGTATCGAGGTCAAGCTCACGCAGTAAACCGCCAGTGTCTAAGGTAAAGCCAGGATAGAAAAACCATTTTGTTGCGCCGCGTGCGGGACCCTGCATCACGGGTGATGGTAAGCCGTGCGAACGGGGTACATAGTCTTCGGCACTGAGGTATTCGAGGTTGAGCCACACAGTTCGGGGCCGTTTGGCAATGGCTCGTTCTACCTCTTCAGGCAAACGGCATCCAAAAGTTTCTATGACCACATGGCCCACCGCGGTGACTTTTTTGGAGGATGCCCAAGGGAGAACTTCAACGCCCGCACTGCCTGAGGGCGCCATCCATGACAGGGCCGATGCATCGTCTACCCATAAGCGGACATGGTGGCCGCGCGCACCGAGGTCGGCGCAAAGCCGCCAGCACACGCCCAAGTCACCATGGTTGTCAATGACGCGGCAAAAAATATCCCAAGTCCATGTGGTTTGTTTCACCCTGGGGATTGTCCACAATACGGGGATGCATGAAGAATCCGTTCCCCGACATTCGCCTGAAATATTGCAACAAGTGGCCGCCTTGCCTGCGTTACCAGGCGTGTACCGCTATTTCGATGCGCAAGAGCAGGTGCTTTACGTGGGTAAGGCTATCAGCCTGAAAAAGCGTGTGCTTAGTTATTTTCAAAAAAACCATGGAGGTACCCGCATCGGGCATATGGTGAGCAAGATCGTGCGTCTTGAGACTACGGTGGTGCGCTCAGAAGCTGAGGCTTTGCTGCTTGAAAACAACCTGATCAAGTCACTCAAGCCGAAATACAACATCTTGTTTCGTGATGACAAGAGTTACCCCTACCTCAAACTCACCCGCGCCTTGCCCGTCAAGGCGGTGTCTGGTGCGACAGAAGAGCGTGCTGTCACGCTGAGTGCAAGCCAGGTTCCGCGGGTGGTGTATTACCGGGGTGCGGTAGACAAACGACATGACTACTTTGGGCCCTATCCCAGTGTGTGGGCGGTACGTGAGGCGATTCAGTTGCTACAAAAAGTATTTCGTCTGCGCACCTGTGAAGACACAGTGTTCAGCAATCGCACCCGTCCGTGTTTGCTGTTTCAAATCAAGCGCTGTTCGGGGCCGTGCGTGGGACACATTTCAGTGGCCGACTACCAACGCGATGTCGACAGTGCGATGCGTTTGTTGCGGGGCGAGACGCAGGAGGTAATGACCTCGATTGAGCAGCGCATGATGGCGCATGCAGAGCGACTGGAATTTGAGCAGGCTGCAGAGTTGCGCAATCAAATGAGTGCCTTGTCTAAAGTGCTGCACAGCCAAGCGATGGACACGGTGGGCGATCAAGACGTGGATATCTTGGCCGTTAAAGTGCAGGGTGGTAAAGCATGTGTGAACTTGGCAATGGTGCGTGGCGGCAGGCACTTGGGTGACCGGCCTTATTTTCCGGTGCATGTGGACGACGCGGAACCGGTTGAAGTGTTAGAGGCTTTCTTGAGTCAGCACTACCTGGAAGTGCCGGTGCCCCCTGCATTGATCACCAGCCATTCGGTGGAGAAAGAGTTGATTCATGCATTGATTGAGCAGACGGGTGTCAAGATATCGGTTGTTCACAACCCACGCGAACAGCGTCGCGCGTGGTTGGAGATGGCTCAGCAAAATGCGGACATTCAGTTGGCACGTTTGTTGGCGGAAGAGGGCTCGCAACAAGCACGCACTCGTGCTTTGGTCGATGCCCTGGATTTAGCGCCTGAAGACCTCGACAGCTTTCGCATGGAGTGTTTTGATATTTCTCATACCGCGGGTGAGTCTACGCAGGCTTCATGTGTGGTGTTTCACCACCATAAGATGCAAAGCAACGAATACCGTCGCTACAACATCGAGGGCATCACGCCAGGGGATGATTACGCGGCCATGCGCCAAGTTCTGACACGTCGCTACAGTAAATTAGCTGAGGCGGTGCGCGCGAGTGAAGGCAAGTTACCAGACTTGGTATTGATTGATGGCGGGAAAGGCCAGGTGTCAATGGCGCGCGACGTGTTTGAGACGCTAGGCTTGGACTTGGCGCGTATTGTGGGTGTGGAAAAAGGCGAGGGACGCAAGGTGGGTCTGGAAGAGTTGGTGTTTGCCGATGGTCGAGAGAAAGTGTATTTGGGACGTGACTCGGCGGCTTTGATGCTGGTAGCCCAAGTGCGTGATGAGGCACACCGCTTTGCCATCACAGGTATGCGCGCCGCGCGTGCCAAGGTGCGCGTGGGAGGCAGTAAGCTGGAAGAAATTGCAGGAATTGGCCCTAAAAAGCGTGCCAAGTTGTTGCAGCGATTTGGTGGCGCTCGAGGTGTGGCCGATGCCAGCGTGCAAGACTTGATGTCGGTGGACGGTATTTCGTCTGAGCTGGCACAGACAATTTACCAAGCCTTGCGTTGAAAATTTTGGAGGTGATGAAGTGATGGATAAGACCAATCGTCGTCAATGGATGGCGACTTCAGTCGCGGGTGCGAGTGCTACTTTGATGTCTTCTGCTTGGCCCCAAGTTGCTTGGCCCGCAAAACCTATGCGTTTGGTGGTGCCTTTTGCACCCGGAGGAAGTTCTGAAATTGTTGCCCGTTCAGTGGCCAACGAAATGTCCAAAGGCTTGGGGCAAAGCGTTTTTGTCGATAACAAGCCGGGAGGTGCCGGCAATATTGCCATGCAAGAAGTCGCCCATAGTCATGATGAACATACCCTTATCTTGGGACATATTGGCACCTTGGCGGTGAATCCCTACATCTTTCCCAAGCTCGCGTATGACTTGGTGCATGACTTCATGCCCATCACCTTACTCTCTAAAGTGCCAAGCTTGTATGTGGTGCATCCCGATCTGCCCGTGCGCAATTTGAAGGAGTTTGTGATTTACGCCAAGAGCAAGCCAGGACAGTTGAATTACGGATCGGCCGGCAACGGGAGCGCGGGACATTTGGCGTTTGAGTACCTCAAAATGGTGAGCGATACTTTCATGCTGCATGTCCCGTACCGCGGAACAGGAGCTATGTTGACCGACTTGATGGCTGCTCGTCTGCAGGCTGCTGCCGTTGGGGCACCAGCATTGATGGGCTTTATCAAAGCTGGCAAGTTGCGCTGTATCGCTACAGGCACCAGCGCTCGGTTACCGCAAATGCCTGATGTCCCAACGGTGGCTGAGCAGGGCTACAAAGGCTTTGAGATGACGCAGTGGTACGGTTTGTTGGCGCCGAGTTCGTGGCCCAAGCCACACCTGCTTAAACTGGAGGTCGAAGCCATCAAGGCGGCACGCACAAGTTTGGTGAAAGACAAGCTGGCCCAAGACACAGCTTTGGCTGTTGGCAATACCGCCGCCGAATTTGAAGCCTTCATCAAGTCAGAGCAGGCGCGTTGGAAGCCTGTGATTGCCCGTGCGCAAATCAAACCAGAGAATATTTGATCTGCGACTGGTTTCACATTAGGGATGAACGACTTCAAGTAATCGATCCAAGCCGCCTGCATTGATGGCGACCATGGCCTGTTCTCGTACTTTCGGTTTGGCATGGTATGCCACCGACAAACCGGCTTCGCCCATCATCAACAAATCATTGGCACCGTCGCCCATGGCAATGGCTTGCTTGGGGCTGATGTTGAGTTGGGCGCAGGTTTCTAGCAGCATCTTGCGTTTCTCCGCGCCGTCACAGATGTCACCCCAAGGCTGGTCAATCATTCGACCCGTCAGATGACCATCGATGATTTCGAGCACATTGCTGCGGGCAAAATCGATGTTGAGCAGACCGCACACGCGTTCGGCAAAAAAGGTGAAGCCGCCGCTGACAAGCAAGATCTTTATGCCAACGCCTTTGCATGCGTCAATCAATGTTTTGGCCCCTGGGTTGAGGCGCAAGCGCTGTTCAAACACGTCAGTCAGGGCGGCCTCTGGTACGCCGTTGAGCAGGGCGACACGACGACGCAAGCTGTCTTTGAAATCAGTGATTTCACCGCGCATCGCTGCTTCGGTGATGGCTGCTACTTCGGCTTTACGGCCGACTGCATCTGCAATTTCGTCAATGCATTCGATGTTGATGAGCGTCGAGTC
>CAIMWY010000279.1 GCA_903845315.1 uncultured Burkholderiales bacterium | reverse complement strand
CTTGCCGTTGACCTTGATTTGGTCGCCAAACTGAACACGTTGGCCCACATGGGCGGGCTCGTTGTTGACCAACACATGGCCGTCGGCAATGAGCTTTTCCATCTCGATGCGCGAGCCCATGCCCGATTGCGCCAACACCTTGTGCAGCTTGGGCGACTCAGGTTGCGGCAGTAAAACGCGCTTACTCGGAAGCTCGTCTTCCCGGGTGGCTTCGACGTCAAATTCGCCTGACACGACGTCGGCGAATTCGATCACCGGTTCGTGAGGCAAGGTGGCCCCTTCGTCGTGGTTTTCAGGATGCATGGGGCTCTTCTTTGCCGTCTGAGGCAGGTTCAACAGGTTGAATCGTTTCGCTGGGGAAGACAATAACGGGGTTGTTTTGCGCGTTGACTGCATCTTCAAGCGCCATCAACATTTGCGAATCGGGCGCTTCGTCACTCAGGCGCGCAAAGGCATTGGTTTGCGCTTGGGTGGTGTCATAAATCGGCAACTGGTCGAGTGACGCCAAGCCCAGATCATCTAAAAACTGACGCGTGGTGGCAAATAAAGAGGGACGTCCCACAGTCTCACGGTGACCAATGACTTCCACCCAGCCGCGGTCTTCGAGTTGCTTGAGGACGAGGGAGTTGATGGTCACGCCACGAATGTCCTCCATGTCGCCGCGAGTGACCGGCTGACGGTAGGCAATGATGGCCAGTGTTTCCATGGCGGCACGGCTGTATTTGGGTGGTTTTTCGGGGTTCAGGCGATCGAGGTACTCGCGCATTTGTGGGCGACTTTGAAAACGCCAACCCGTGGCCACCTCGACCAACTCGACGCCTCGCTGCATCCAGTCTTGTTGCAAGTCTTCTAAAAGGGTTTTGATCGTGTCTGCCCCCAACGCGTCTTGAAACAAAACGCGCATCTCACGCACAGGCAGGGGTTGGTGCGAACAAATCAATGCGGTCTCAAGGACACGCTTGGCGTCGACGGTATTCATCGTCTGCTTTTCCGGAGTCGGTAGTGAAGGAGCGCCCCGAAAATCTATCTCGAGGCAGTGAGGGCAATGCATCAGGAGCTTGGCACCTGGGTTTGGAGTCATCGCAAGTCAGAGCCAAAGGGCCCACCGCTTTCACAAGCGTGCCCTTGCATTGTAATGGCAGTGCCTAAATCCGTCTCAGGATGAGCGTTTGAGCCCCATGAGCGCCATGACATTGACCATATCCTCAGGCAATGGCGACTCAAACACCATAGGTTGTTCGGTGATGGGATGGGCAAAGCTCAATCGAAAAGCATGCAAGGCTTGGCGGGTGATGCCTAAGCCCATAGGCCCTGCATACAAAGAATCACCCAACAGAGGGTGCCCGATGTGCGCCATGTGGACCCGAATTTGGTGGGTGCGACCGCTGTGCAAGGTGCACTGAACCAAACAGGCTTCATCTTTCGTGTCTAAACAGTCAAATGTCGTGTGGGCTTCTTTGCCACTTTGGCGGGTTAAGTCGACCACAGCCATGCGCAAACGGTTACGTGGGTCGCGCCCCACGGCAGCTTCCACCTCACGGCGCTTGGATCCGTTCCAGTTGCGGTAGGCAATGGCCAAGTATTCGCGGTGTACCTCACGGGTACCAATCATGGCCACCAAAGCATCCATGCAGCGGCGACTGCGCGCCACCACCATCAAGCCGCTGGTGTCTTTGTCCAAACGATGCACGATGCCAGCGCGCGGCAACATAACGGCGTGTGGGTCCAAAGCCAACAGACCATTGAGCAATGTACCGCTCCAGTTGCCAGGTGCTGGGTGCACCACCAAACCGGCCGGTTTGTGAATCACGCGCAAATCATCATCTTGGTACACCACGTCTAAATTCATGGCTTCAGGTTTGAAGGCTTGGCTTTGCGGCGTAGGCCTGAGGGCCACGTGGTAGCGCTCCCCCATACGCACCCGGGCAGAGGCCTTGTTCACCACACGTGGCTGTGGCAACAAGCTGCTGACGCAGCCCTCGCTCAAGAGCTGCTGAGAAAAGCTCCGCGAAAACTCAGGCAACAAAATAGCCAGCGCACGGTCTAAGCGCTCGCCGTGCATGGTGGTGGGGATATCCAACTCACGCCACTCCACGTCGGGACCATCCACCACATCGACTGTGTCATCTAGCAAGGCATCCTCCTTGGTGGATGCTTGGTACGTCGGTTGAGCCGATAGAATGGGTTGTCTTTGCTTCAAGAAAGTAGCCTGTGGTGTTACGACTCAAATTATCGGTGGTGTGGATGGCATTCAGCTTGGCTGGCGCGATTCTTTTGTCTGGTTGTGCGACAGAAAAAGATGCCACAGCGAATTGGAGCGTGGAAAAGCTCTACGCTGAAGCCAAAGACGAAATGACCGCTGGCGCTTACGACAAAGCGATTGGTTATTACGAAAAGCTCGAAGGACGCGCAGCCGGTTCTGTGCTGGCTCAGCAAGCCCAAATCGACAAGGCCTGGGCTCAATACAAGACCAATGAGCCAGTCCAAGCGGTGGCCACTTTGGATCGCTTCATCAAGCTCAACCCAGCCAACCCTGCGTTGGACTATGCAATTTATCTCAAGGGCGTGGTGAACTTCAACGACAACTTGGGGCTTTTCTCCGCATTGGCCAGCCAAGATTTGGCCGAGCGCGACCCCAAACAAGCCAAGGATTCGTTTGAAGCATTCCGCGAATTGACCACACGCTTTCCAGACTCGAAGTACAGCCCAGATGCACGCTTGCGCATGGCCTATATCAAAAATTCCTTGGCACGCTCCAATGTCTATGTGGCGCGGCACTATTTCAATCGCGGCGCCTATGTTGCAGCTGTCAACCGGGCTCAGATCACCGTCAACGACTACCGTGATGTGCCAGCCGTCGAAGAAGCTTTGTTCATCATGGTGCAGTCTTACGACCGTTTGGGGCTAGAACAATTGCGCGACGACACCCGACGTGTGATGGAACAAACCTACCCTGACAGCGTGCTTTTGCACCCTGAGCGCGCCGCTGCGGCTAAAAAACCATGGTGGAAGCTGTGGTGAGTGCGACCTGCTTGAGCGCATCCAAGGCCTGAACCAAGTCTTCGTCGCTTTCCAAGCGACGCATGGCGGGTAATGCCGCTAGCAATCGCTTGCCATAACCAGTGGTGACCAGACGGTTGTCACACAAGACCAGCAAGCCTTGGTCTGTTTCTCGGCGGATCAAGCGTCCAGCACCTTGCTTCAAGGCCACCACTGCCTCTGGCACAAAATAATCATTGAATGCACTGCGGCCCTGGGCCTCTAGACGTTTGCTACGCGCCTCGACCAACGGGTCGTTGGGAGGTGGAAATGGCAACTTATCAATCACCACCAATTGCAATGCGTCGCCAGGCACATCAAAGCCTTCCCAGAAGGTAGCCGAGGCCACGAGCACGCACCCCCCCGCTCCCACCTGTGCACCTTCGCGAAAGCGCTCCATCAAATGGCGCTTGGGCCACTCGCCTTGCACCAGCACCTCGATACCGCTGCCATCCAGCTGCTGCTTCATCAACTCGCCAATGGCACGCAAGGCACGCAAGGTGGTGGTCAACACCAAGGTGCGACCTCCTAAGCGACGCACTGCATCGCTGGCCAGTTGAGCCACCTGTGCGCTGTGCGCCGGGTCGTTGGGGCGAACCACATGGCGTGGCACATAGACACTGGCTTGATGGGGGTAGTCAAAGGGACTGCTGACGCGCAGCACCTTGGCAGCCTCCAACCCACAAGGTTCAGTGAACCAAGTCAAGCCATCGTCGTCGCCCAAGGTGGCCGAGGTGAACACCCAAGAACGTGGGCGTTCATCCAAGGTTGCGCCTGAGTTGCCGCTGTCATGCGGCTTGCTGGACATCAACTTGTCGCGCACGCTCTGAGCAATGTCCAACGGGGCTTCCATCAAACGTACCTGAGACGCGGTCACATCCAGCCATCGCACCGCCTCGGGCGCGCAGGGTTTTAAAAAGGCATCCACCTGTTGCGCAATCTCGGCCACACGCTCAAACATACGCCCAAAGTCTGGGGCTAGTTCGCTCACCGTCTCCAGCGCCCGCAATGCTTGCACGCAGGCCGCACCGAGGTCTTGCAGCGCCAAGCTCCAAGCCTCTGGGTGAATCCCTTCGGGGGCATCGCCCGTCCAGCGCAACTTGAGGGCGCCAGGGCGTTTGCCAGCCACCAACCGCAATTCGCGCGTGCTGCGCTCCAGCAAAGACGACACACCTTGCCAATCGGCCAAACCGCGCGCCAACTGCAAGCCGGTGGCCAAGATGTCACGAGTCACATCCAGCAGTTGGGCCGTGCCCAGCTGTCGGCCTAAAAACTGAACCCCTGTTTCGTTGAGTTGGTGTGCCTCGTCAAAAATGACCACGCGCACTGTGGGAAGCAGCTCAGCTATACCGGTTTCGCGTACCGCCATGTCGGCAAAAAACAAATGGTGGTTGATGACCACCACGTCGGCCCCCAGCGCTTCACGACGCGCCGCATTGACATGGCAGCCCTTGAACTTGGGGCACTGCGAACCTAAGCAGTTGTCCCGGTTGGAGGTGATCCATGGAATCAGGGGTGAGCGCTCATCCAGCCCTGACAACTCGGCCAAGTCCCCTGTGGTCGTGGCGTGCGACCAGGTCTCGACCTTGGCCAGCAAATTCACCACAGTTCGGTCTGGCAGGCTGCTGCTTTGGCGCGCCATTTCTAGGCGGTGTGTGCACAAATAGCTGCTGCGACCTTTGAGCAAGGCCAGTCGCACCGGCAAATTCAGTGCTTGGACCAAACGCGGCAAATCACGCGCAAACAATTGGTCTTGCAAAGCCTTGGTGGCGGTGGACAACAACACCCGTTCGCCGCTGAGCAACGCTGGCACCAAATAGGCAAAGGTTTTGCCCACGCCGGTGCCAGCCTCCACCACCAAGCTGCCGCCGTGTGTCACCACATCGGCCACCGCCAAAGCCATGTCGGTTTGGCCAGCGCGGGGTTGAAACTGCTCGGTGGCACGTGCCAACACACCCAAAGGCGCAAACGCCTCTTGCACCATGTCGCGCAAGGGGTTGTCCATCAGGCCGGCTCTTTGGGTTCGAGATCGCGTTCAAGCTGATGAACCTGATCACGCAGAACCAGACGGCGTTTTTTCAGGCGACGCAACAGCATCTCGTTTTCCGGCACAACTTGGCTCAAGCGGTCAATGCTGGCATTGAGATCGGCGTGTTCCATGCGTAACTCAATGAGTTGACGTTCTGGCGAGCGCAGATTTTCGAACGTCATCGCGAGGCACCCGGGGCGGGCAACGGGTCGGCCGCAGGCTTGGCGCGTTCACGTCGCTTTTGTTCAAGGCTGTCGCGATGTGCTTGTGCATCGCGTTGCTTTTGGTCAAAGGCTTCGCGTTGTCCGCCTTTGGTTTCATGGTCCGCGAGCTTGTCCACATGACGCTGCTCCCGTTCTTTGGCTTCTTGAACGGCTTGTTCGCGTTCTTGCTGTCGTTGCTGCTCTTGAGTGGCTCGCTCAACCATGCGCTGCTTGGCTTGCTCGGTTTTGATTTGCCGTTCGAGGTCTTTGTGAGCCAACTCGTCTTTGCGCAGTTGTGCACTGGCTTCAATACGCCGATCACGCGCTTGCAAACGGCAACTTGTGACATTGAACAGTTGGTAGCACAAGCGCATGTCTTGGTTGTAAGTGTCTTCTAAGGCCTGACGGCGCGCATCCAGTCTGACGCTTTCGGCCTGGCGCTCTTGTTCGCTGGGCCATTGGGCTTGAACACCCAACACCCACCCACTGAGCAGAAATCCAAGTAGCTTAAGTGTCATGTCAGTGCCGTATCCACCGTGCGACGCTCTAGAGCCAAAAATTCGGCCGACTGCATCTCATTCAATCGCGACACCGTGCGGGGAAATTCATGCACCAATGGCCCTTCGGTGTAGAGCTGTTCGGGCAGCACCGCAGCCGACATGATCAGCTTGACCCTGCGGTCGTACAAAACATCCACCAGCCAGGTGAAACGACGCGCCTCAGACGCTTTGTTCACCGGCATGTAGGGCACATCGCTGAGCAAGACAGTATGAAATTGAGTAGCGATTTCGAGGTAATCATTTTGCGAACGTGGACCACCGCACAGGGCTTTGAAGTCAAACCACACGACACCTCCGGCACGACGACGGGCAGTGATTTCACGCGCTTCAATGTGAAGCACAGGGTCTTCATCAGGACACTCAGCCAAACGATCAAAGGTCACGCCCATGGCCGTATCGGCTTTGGCGCCCAGGGGTGTGTGATACAGGTCAACTTGTTCGAGCACGCGACGTCGGTAATCGGTGCCGTTGTCGACATTGACCACATCCAAGTTGGCGTTGAGCAAATCAATCGCCGGCAAAATGCGGTCGCGGTGCATGCCACCCGGGTACAAGTCATTGGGCTTGAAATTGGAGGTGGTGACAAAACCCACGCCATTTTCAAACAAGGCGCTGAGCAGTCGATGCAAAATCATGGCATCGGTGATTTCCGCCACATGGAATTCATCAAAACAAATCAGCTTGTAGCGCTTAGACATCTTTTGTCCCAACACCTGCAAAGGGTTGGGTGTGCCTTGCAATTCCCGCAGTTCGCAATGGACCTCACGCATGAATTCGTGAAAGTGCAAACGCGTTTTACGCTGTATCGGCACCGCATCAAAAAAGCAATCCATCAAAAAGCTCTTGCCGCGCCCTACCCCGCCATACATGTAAACACCGCGAGGAATCGCTGGGCGATTGACCAACTTTTTCAGCGTACTGGAACGTTTGGTTTTGTAGGCTGCCCATTCGTCGGCGCAACGCTCTAGCGCGTCGATTGCGCGCAGTTGTGCGGGGTCGCTTTGATAGCCGCGGGCTTGGAGTTCTCGTTGATAGTTTTCATGCACTGACATAGCGGGTTGTATTGTGCCTTGGACGCTGCCCTGCTCGAGGTGAAGGGTTGATTGATCTGTGCTTTTAAATCAAAAAACCCGCCATCTCTGACGGGTTCCCTTGCTGGGCTTAAGCCGCTGAGGCTTAGAAGTTCAGCGTGCGCTTGTCCACCGCCAAGGCGGCTTCTTTGGTGGCTTCACTCAAAGATGGGTGGGCATGGCAAATGCGTGCAATGTCTTCGGCGGAAGCCTTGAATTCCATCGCCACCACCGCCTCAGAAATCAACTCGCTGGCCATCGGGCCCACGATGTGAACGCCTAAGATTTCGTCGGTCTTGGCATCGGCCAACATCTTGACCATGCCGGTGGTGTCGCCCAAGGCACGGGCGCGGCCATTGGCCAAGAACGGAAAGGTGCCCGCCTTATAGGCCACGCCGTCAGCCTTGAGTTGCTGCTCGGTTCGACCGACCCACGCAATCTCAGGGCTGGTGTAGATGACCCAAGGAATGGTGTTGAAATTGACGTGGCCGTGTTGGCCGGCAATGCGTTCGGCCACCGCCACGCCCTCTTCTTCGGCTTTATGGGCCAACATCGGGCCACGCACCACGTCCCCCACCGCCCAAACGCCCGGCAAGTTGGTTTTGCAGTCGCCGTCGACAACAATGGTGCCGCGCTCGTCTATTTGCAGACCCACGCTGTCAGCATTCAAACCAGTGGTGTTGGACACACGACCGATGGAGACGATCAGTTTGTCTGCATCTAGAGTAATGGATTCACCTTTGGCGTTGGTATACGCCACCGAAACGCCTTTTTTGCCGTTTTTGATCTCGCCAACTTTGACGCCGAGTTCAATCTTGAGACCTTGCTTGTCGAAGGCTTTTTTGGCTTCTTTGGCGATTTGTTCGTCCACCGCCCCCAGGAAAGTGGGCAGACCTTCCAGGATGGTGACGTCAGCGCCCAGGCGGCGCCAAACCGACCCCATTTCCAAGCCAATCACGCCCGAGCCAATCAGAGCCAACTTCTTAGGCACCGCAGCGATGCGCAAGGCGCCGTCGTTGGACAGCACATTCACCTCGTCAAACGGCACGCCAGGCAAGGCGCGCGCGCTCGATCCGGTGGCGATGAGGATGTGTTTGCCGGTGACCGACTCTTCGTCCTTGCCTGCCACTTTGATCTCGAAGCCGGCTTCGGTCTTGCCTGCAAAGCTGCCACGACCGTGGAAAAAGGCGACCTTGTTCTTTTTGAACAAGTACAAAATACCGTCGTTGTTTTGCTTCACGACGTTGTCCTTGCGGGCAATCATCTTGGCCACATCCATCTTCACGCCGGTGGCGCTGATGCCGTGTTCTTCAAAGTGGTGGTTGGCATGGT
>CAIMWY010000278.1 GCA_903845315.1 uncultured Burkholderiales bacterium | reverse complement strand
CCCACCACTTGGCCAAAGGCAATCCAGTTGTCGGTGGTGTGGCCGTCTAAGGCCTCAAGCCGCAAGATTTTCAGCAGCTTGCATTCCAGCGCGGCAGGGGACTCGCCCACACGCGGTGCTTTCACGTGGCGCCCGGGCACTTGGGTGAGTCCGGCCAACTCGAACTCGTTGACATTTGGCGTGACCGGTGCCGCACTGCGGTTCATGGCATCGGCCAATGCGCGACTGGTGAGGTTCCAGGTGAACTCACCGGTCTCTTCGATGTTGCGAATGGTGTCTTTGTAGCCGTCGCTTGAAAAGCCAATGATTTTTGGGTTTGCTGAGAACGCGCCGAAAAAACTGTAGGGCGCCAGGTTCGCTTGTCCCTGTGCGTTACAGGTGGAAATCCAACCAATCACACGCGGCGCAAGAATCGCTTTGAAAGGGTCGTGCGCCAGGCCATGGTCTGCGCTGGGGTCATAAAAGTGCACATCGGTGTTCATGGCTTGCCTTGATGGATGGAAATAGGGTCTGCCGCCGACACACTGCGCAACAGTGCGCCAAGTTGTGCCACTGGCAGTTCGGTCGCTCCGAGCAACAAGCAGTCGATGATGCGCTGCGGTGCATCCCCGGCAGCCCAAGTCCTTGTGTTGCCGATGAATTTGGCTTCAATCTCTTGGCGTGACGCCGGACGCTCAGCACTGCCTTTGACTTGGTCGATGCGGACGTGGGCAGTCTGCCCATCACGACATTGAACCTCGATCTCAGCTTGGAATTTGTTCGGGAAATCAGCATCACGCATCGGTGTCCAACTGATTTTCTGGGCCAAGGTCACAGCGTCTGCCTCAACCTGTGTGGATAAAAAGTGTTGCGCGGTGATGGGTATATCTAGAAAGGCCAAGGCCATGCAGTAAGGCAAGCTGTATTTGGCTTCGTTCAGCACCAAGGGTGTTTGCTTGCGCGCCCATGGCTCGCAAATGATGCCTGCTGCGCCCTCGGGGACTCGACATTCGATGTGCGCAATGTCTTGCATCGCTAAGGGTTGCGCCAAGAGACGCTGCACACCTTCTAAGAAGGGATGGATGTAGTGGCAGCACGGAAACAGTTTGAAGGCTGCCTCGCGCAGCTTCCACTGTTGGCCTAAACTGTGGAGTTCTTGTGCCAGGGCGTCAGCCGCGCCGGGTTCGTCGGTGTAGGTTTTGTAGAGGCCAAAGCGGCCTTCGTACACCGTGGACGGGCCGGTCATGCCAGCCGAAGCCAGTTGTGCCGCCATCACGCCTGCGTGCGCGGCCCAACCTGGATGCAGCGCCTTGACGGTTGCCCCCTCACTGAGAAACTCGAAGATGCCCGATGCTTGGCTGCCTGCAATACCTTGGGCCCACACCAATTCGTGACGTGAGGCACCTGCGGCCAAGCCGGCGATCAGGGCTGACACCAAAGCGCCGCCAACCGAGGTGACCTGAAACCCGCGTCGCTGAAACGCACCGGGCGCGGCCAATCCGACACGCACCAACACTTCCCAGCCGATGGTGACCAAGCGAATCAATTCACCCAAGCTCAACTGATGTTGCTCCGCCGCCGCCAGCGCGGCAGGCACCAGCACCGAGCTGCCGTGCACGATCGAAGCCATGTGGGTATCGTCGTATTCCAACGCATGGATGAAGCTGCCGTTGAGCAGGGCCGCCTGTGCGGCATGGGTTTGGGCGCTGTGTCCAAAAACGGTGCAACCGCTGGCTTGGGTGTTGTCGCGCAGCAGGCTGCTGGCCATGCGTTGCTGTACCTGGCCCTCAGAGGCAGCCAGTCCCACACCCAAAGCGTCCAGGATGTGCAAACGCGCGAGCTGTGCCACATCGTGCGGAATGTCCTGCGCACGCAAGGACAAGGCAAAGTCCGCGATCCGCTCGCTGTGGGTCATGGCTTTTGGCCTGAGGCTTCTTTCAGTTCTTTGGCCGCAGCGCGACCACTCAAATAGCCCAAACCAATGGCGGTCAACAAGCCATTGCCTGAGGCATAGCCCATGGCGCCGGTTTGTCCGCTGATGCCCCCGGCGGCTCCACCGCCAGCAAACAGGTTGGGAATGCGGCTGCCATCGGGCTTGAGCACATGACCGCTGGTGTCGATGGCCAGCCCGCCTTGGGTGTGAAACAGCCCCGGTGTGACACGACAGATCCAGTACTTGTCTTGCAACGGGGCCAAGCCGAATTTAATGCGTCCAAAGTTGTCTGGCGCTTTGCCTGCGGCAGCTTGTTTGTAGTTCTCCAAGGTGCGTGCCAGTGTTTCGGCCGGCAACTTGAACAAGGTGGCCAGCTCAGATGCGCTGCCAGCCGACTTGATACCACCCAGTTTCACCAATTCAACGAACTCTT
>CAIMWY010000277.1 GCA_903845315.1 uncultured Burkholderiales bacterium | reverse complement strand
GAATCCCGGCAAAAATGTCCCAGAATGTTTCAATGTGATCATCGAAATTCCGATGAATGCAGACCCCGTTAAGTATGAGGTGGACAAAGAAACAGGTGCGATTTTTGTCGATCGCTTTATGAGCACGTCCATGCATTACCCCACCAACTACGGTTATGTGCCCAAAACCATCAGCGGTGATGGAGACCCGGTGGATGTCTTGGTGATTACCCCTGTGCCTTTGATACCTGGTGTGGTGGTGCCTTGCCGCCCGATTGGTATTTTGAAGATGACCGACGAGGCCGGCGAAGATGGCAAGGTGCTGGCGGTGCCGATTGACAAAATCTTGTCGATCTACACCCAGTGGCAAAAACCCGAAGACCTCAACCCTTTGCGTCTGAAAACCATTGCCCATTTCTTTGAGCATTACAAAGATTTGGAAGACGGCAAATGGGTCAAGATCAATGGATGGGAAGGTCCTGAATCAGCCCAAAAAGAAATCATGGATGGCATTGCCAATTACAACAAGGCGCATCCTTAAGCCTTGCTAGGGCTGATCGCTTGCGCGCTCAGTTCACCATCACCAACTTGCCCATTACCGCACGCGAGCCCATCTCGGCATAGGCTTTTTTGAGCTCTGTCATGGGCAGTGTGTGGTCGATCACAGGTTTGATTTTTCCTTGTGTGTACCAAGCCAGCAGGGCGTCCATCGTGGCCGCGTTGGCTTGTGGTTCACGCCTTGAGAAGTCACCCCAAAACACCCCGACGATAGCGGCGCCCTTGAGCAGCGCCAAGTTCCAGGGCAGGGCGGGAATCGGGCCTGCGGCAAAACCCACCACGAGATAACGGCCTCGCCAGGCGATCGACCTGAATGCCGGCTCAGCGAATTCGCCTCCGACCGGGTCATAAATGACATCAGGGCCTCTGCCATTCGTCAATGTTTTCAAGGCTTCGCGCAGGTTTTGTGTGCTGTAGTTGATGGCGTCGTCTGCGCCTTGGGTTAAGCACACTGCGCATTTGGCATCGCTGGAGGCTGCTGCAATCACGCGCGCACCTGTGGCTTTTGCAATTTGAATGGCCGCGGTTCCTACGCCTCCAGCGGCACCTAGGATCAATACCGTCTCCCCCGCTTTGAGCTGGCCGCGATCGATCAACGCATGGTGCGAGGTAGCGTAGGTCATGATGAAGGCTGCAGCGTCTACCGCAGGAAAGCCATCGGGCAGGGGGACGCACAGCTTAGCCGGGGCCAAGGTGTGGGTGCCAAAGCCGCCTGTGCCACTTAAGCAAGCGACTGACTGACCCACGCTCAGGTGGGTGACGTCTTCGCCCAAGGTTTGCACCACGCCCGCATATTCGGCACCCGGCACAAACGGTAGCGGTGGTTTCATTTGGTATTTGTTTTGCACGATCAGCAGGTCAGGAAAGTTCAAACTGGCGGCTGCAATTTCTATCAGCACCTCGCCGGGGCCCGGAGATGGCGTGGGTAGTTGTTGCCAAGTCAAGTCATCTATACCGGTTGGGTTGCTACAAAGCCAAGCGTGCACAAAGTTCTCCTTTGAATCAGATCGTTGATGATAGGTGTAGGGCGCCCAACCCTACAATTCATGGCAATTCCCAAAGGCACCATGAATATTCTGATTTCTAACGACGACGGCTACCAAGCGCCGGGCTTGGTGGCTCTGTATGAGGCACTGAAAGATTTGGGTCACGTCGAGGTGGTCGCGCCTGAACAAAACAACAGCGCCAAGTCCAATGCGTTGACGCTTCATTCACCGCTGTATGTGCACCAAGGGCTCAATGGGTTTCGCTATGTCAATGGCACACCGGCAGATTGTGTCCATATCGCATTGACTGGACTTCTGGGCTACAAGCCCGATTTGGTGGTTTCAGGTATCAATGACGGCGCCAATATGGGTGACGACACGATTTACTCCGGCACGGTGGGGGCCGCGATGGAAGGCTATTTGTTTGGCATTCCAGCCATTGCCTTTTCGCAGGTGGAAAAAGGCTGGGCCCATTTGGATGCCGCGGCAGTCAAAGCCCGAACCTTGGTTCAGCAGTTGATGGCGGATGCACCCAATAGCGCTTCACCTTGGCTGTTGAATGTGAATATTCCCAGTCGCCCCATCGAACAAATCAAGGCGCTTCGCGTCACGCGTTTGGGCCGACGTCACGCCGCTGAACGCATCATCACTCAGACCAGTCCGCGCGGACAAACGATGTATTGGATTGGCAGTGCAGGTGCGGCCAAGGACGACAGTGATGGCACAGATTTTCACGCCACCTTTGAAGGACACCTGTCGGTCACACCCTTGCATGTGGACTTGACCGAGCACGCAGCGCTGCCTTCTTGGCAGCAACGGTTGGCAGGGGTTGCTGGATGAAGCATCGACCTGGTTTTCCAGCCCGTTTAGACAAGGACAATGCGTCGTCGCCTCCGCCCAAAAGTTTGCTTGGCGCTACGCGGGTTCTCACACCACAGTCGCCCATGCGGCAAAAGCCTGTGCCGATGGCAAGTCCAGCGGGCGTGGGCTTGGATTCTTCTGCTGTGCGCGCGCGAATGGTGCAAAAACTGGCCGAACAAGGCGTGACGGATGCGTGGGTGTTGGAGGCGATGGGGCGCACAGAGCGTCACCGCTTTGTGGACAGCGCTTTGGTGAATCAAGCCTATGAAGACACCAGTTTGCCAATTGGTCTAGGTCAAACCATCTCCAAGCCTAATGTTGTGGCGCGCATGATGGAGCTTTTGCGGCAAGCACCTGGCTTACAAGTCGATGGTTTGATGGGGCGGGTGCTTGAAATTGGCACGGGTTGCGGTTATCAAGCTGCGGTGCTGTCACATCTGGCGCGCGAGGTCTATAGCATGGAGCGTTTACGGGGTTTGCATGACAAGGCGCGCGAAAATCTCAGGCCTTTGAGGCTTCCTAATGTGCATGTGATTTTTGGTGATGGCATGTTGGGTTACCCACAAGGGGCGCCCTACAGCGCAATCATTGCTGCCGCAGGAGGAGAAGACGTTCCTAAAGCCTGGCTCGACCAACTGGCTGTCGGCGGACGCATTGTGGCGCCGATGCAAACCAGTATTGGACAACAAGCCCTTGTCGTCATCGACAAAACAACTCATGGGTTTCAGCAGACCTTGCTCGAAGCAGTGCATTTCGTGCCTCTAAAATCTGGCATTGCTTGACGTGGGAGAGAACTGGATGTTGCGTGCTGGAATGTATGTGTTGGTTGCCTTGATGGCCCTTTGGGGGGCAGTGGGGTGTGCCAATAAAGGACGTCCCGCCCCTGTCGAAGATCGAACCTTGGTCATGTCAGGTGCATTCAGCAAGGCAATACCGGGGGCAGAAAACTCAGGTAAACCTGGTTTTTACACGGTCAAACCCGGCGACACCTTGATTCGCATTGGCATGGACCATGGCCAGGCCTGGCGCGATCTGGTGCGCTGGAATGGTCTTGATAATGCGAATTTGATTGAACCCGGTCAGGTCTTGCGGGTGGCGCCTCCTAGCCAAGAAACGGGTGTTGTGGTGCGTCCCGTGTTGCCATCTGCCCCTGCTGCAGCGCCGGTCGTTGCGGCGGCAGCCAAACCTGCAGCGTCTGCGCCTGTTGCGCCTACTGCTGCCCCTGCGGCATCTGAAACTACCGAAGAGGCGTTGGTTTTTAAATGGCCTACCCGGGGCAATTTGATTGCAGGCTTTGACGAAGTCAAAAACAAAGGCTTGGATATTTCAGGCAAAGCCGGAGATCCGGTGCTGGCCGCAGCCGATGGCCGCGTGGTGTATGCCGGTTCGGGTTTGCGTGGCTATGGCAACTTGATCATTCTTAAGCACAACAACACCTATTTGACGGCTTACGCACATAACCAATCCTTGCTGGTGAAAGAAGACCAGGCGATCAAGCAAGGTCAGAAAATTGCCGAAATGGGCAATAGCGATGCCGACCAGGTGAAATTGCACTTTGAGATCCGCCGCCAGGGCAAGCCGGTCGACCCTGCGAAATACTTGCCTGCTAATTGAGCAGAAATGTCGAATACGGCTGATACGGTGTGGCCTGACCACGTCCTGCAGATTGAATCCATGGACTTGGACGCCCAAGGGGTGGCCCACCGCGCCGACGGCAAGGTGGTGTTTGTCGATGGCGCGTTGCCTTTTGAGGTGGTCAGCGCCAATATTCACCGCAAGAAAAACAATTGGGAGCAGGGCTCTTTGATTGAAGTGTTTCGTGAATCTTCACAACGTGTGACTCCGGGATGCCCGCATTTTGGCTTGCATGCGGGTGCATGTGGTGGTTGCAAGATGCAGCACTTAGATGCAACGGCCCAAGTGGCGATCAAACAGCGCGCCGTGGAAGACAACCTGTGGCATTTGGGTAAGGTTAAGGCCGAAACTTTGTTGCGTCCTATCCAAGGTCCCACTTGGGGTTACCGTTACCGGGCACGTTTCTCGGTGCGCTATGTGGTGAAAAAAGGGGTGGTCTTGATTGGCTTTCACGAGCGCAAGAGTCGCTATGTGGCGGACACCCAGCACTGCCCCATCTTGCCCGCACATGTGGAGGCTTTGTTGATGCCTCTGCGCGACATGATTGGGCGTATGCAAGCGCGCGATACCTGTCCGCAAATCGAGTTGGCTTGTGGTGATAAGGTCACAGCGTTGGTGCTGCGTCACCTCGAGCCCTTGAGCGAAACTGACTTGATCTGTTTGCGTGATTTTGCTGCGCAGCACGGTGTGCAGTGGTGGTTGCAACCCAAAGGGCCAGACACCGTGCGCTTGTTAGATGACCGTCAGGTCGAGCAACTGTCGTATGCCTTGCCTGAGTTTGATGTGACCATGCCGTTCAAACCCACCGATTTCACGCAGGTCAACCCCCACATCAACCGTGTGCTGGTCACCCGTGCTTTGCGGTTATTGGATGTCCAGTCGCACGAACGCGTAATTGACTGGTTTTGTGGTTTGGGTAATTTCACTTTGCCTTTGGCTACCCAGGCACGTGAGGTCCTAGGCATTGAAGGCAGCGAAGCCTTGGTGGCGCGGTCGCGTGACAATTTGGTCTACAACCAGAGTTTGCGAAAGTCGGCACTGGCCCCCACACAGTTTGTGGCGCGCAATTTGTTTGAGATGACCCCCGAATTGCTGATTCAAGACGGCATAGCGGATAAGTGGCTGATCGATCCCCCGCGCGAAGGAGCATTTGCATTGGCGCAAACCTTGGTCACCATGAAGCAGCAACCCGAACTGCGTCAAGCTTGGCTGCCACCTCAACGAATTGTGTATGTGAGTTGCAATCCCTCGACCTTGGCGCGTGATTCCGGTTTATTAGTTAATCTGGCGGGCTACCGTTGCACGCATGCGGGAGCCATCAATATGTTTCCGCATACGGCGCATGTGGAGAGCATGGCTGTTTTTGAACTGGTGTGAAGGTGATGGCGCAGTGTCTGCAAGGAAAAAAAAGAGACCCTCGAGGTCTCTTTTCGATGGGAGTCAACGGGGCTTATTCGCGTTCACCACCAAAAATGCCAAGCAAAGCCAAAAGACTTTGGAACACGTTGATCACGTCTAAGTACAAAGTCAGGGTGGCGCTGATGTAGTTGGTTTCACCGCCGTCGATGATTTGTTTGAGGTCATACAGCATGAATGCGCTGAAGATGAACATAGACAACATCGAGATCACCATCATGCCGACGGATGAACCGACAAAGATGTTGATGAGGCTACCGACCATCAAGACCACCACGCCAACCATTAGCCATTTGGCCATACCCGAGAGGTCACGTTTGATCACGGTGGCCAAACTTGCCATCAAGAAGAATACACCTGCGGTACCGCCGAACGCTGTCATGACCAACTCAGCGCCGTTTTTGAAGCCAAGCACCATGGCAATCATGCGTGAGAGGACCAAGCCCATGAAGAAAGTAAAGCCAAGCAGCACGTACACGCCGGCGGCGCTCTCTTTTGTGCGTTCGATAGCATAAATGAAGCCAAAGGCACCCGCCAGCATCAAAATCATGCCCATGACGCCTGAGAAGGCCTGGCCGATTCCTGTGGATACCCCCAGCCATGCTCCGAGCACCGTCGGCAACAAGCTCAAGGCCAGCAACCAATAGGTGTTGCGCATGACGCGGTTGCGTTCTTGCGCAGGTACTAAGTCATAGTCAAAGGTATGGATTTGTTCGTTCATGTCACGATCTCCAGAAACACCTGCACATGCAGATGGTAAGTATTTTAAGGCTGTGTTGCCGAATTCAAGGACTTCCTACTTTTTTTGTGGTTTCTTTTGCTAAGGCCGGTTGCGAAGATACAAAAGTAACCCGTTATGCTGGCGACCTCTTGTTCAACTTTTAAATATTGAATCTATGAAGACCAAACACTTTCTTGATGCTGCTGACGTCAAACTGATCGCTGCAGCCGCCGAAGCAGAAGCTTTGAAAAACCAGTGGGCTGTGACCATTGCCATCGTGGACGATGGCGGGCATTTATTGGGGTTGCAGCGTCTTGATGGCGCGCCTCCTTTTTCTGCGCACATGGCGCCAGCCAAAGCCAATACAGCAGCGCTGGGTCGTCGCGAGAGCAAGGTATATGAGGATGTGATCAATGGCGGTCGCGTGGCATTTTTGAGTGCGCCAGATTTGAACGGCATGCTTGAAGGTGGCGTGCCCATTATCAAAGAGGGTCAATGTATTGGGGCGGTTGGCGTGAGTGGTGTGAAGTCCAACGAAGACGCACAAGTTGCCAAGGCAGGCATTACCGCCATTGGGCTTTAAAGACACGGGATCAGTAGGTCAGCCGTTCGGGGCTGATTTCTTGCAAGATGGTGGTGGCGATCTCTTCGATGCTTTTATGTGTTGTCGAGAGCCACCGGATGCCTGCTCTGCGCATCATGGCCTCAGCTTCCGATACCTCGCTGCGACAGTTGGCCAAACTCGCATATTTTGAGTTGGGGCGTCGTTCGTTGCGAATTTCACTCAAGCGCTCGGGTTGAATCGTTAAACCAAAGATCTTTTTCTTGTGTGGCACCAGTGCGGGGGGGAGTTGCCGACGTTCAAAGTCCTCGGGGATGAGCGGGTAATTGGCTGCTTTGAGACCATGTTGCATGGCCAAGTAAAGGCTGGTGGGCGTTTTGCCACTGCGACTCACGCCTACCAAAATGACATCGGAAGACTCAAGGTCGCGGTTGAGTTGGCCATCGTCGTGGGCCAAGCTGAAATTGATGGCTTCAATTCGGTCGTGGTATTCCTTGCTCTTGCTGACATCTGAAAAGCGTCCGATACGATGGTTGGATGTGATTCCGAGCTCTTGCTCCAAAGGATTTACAAAGGTGCCAAACATATCCATCAGCATGCCTTTGCATCCTGCTTGGATCACGCTCAAAACCTCCATGTTCACCAAAGTGGTGAACACAATCGGTTTGCGGCCCTCAACTTCAGCGGTGTGGTTGATTTGACGCACGGCTTGGTGGGCTTTGTCGACCGAATCCACAAACGGCAGCCTGACATGACGAAATTTGAGTTCAAACTGCGCCAAGATGGCATTGCCAAAGGTTTCTGCAGTGATGCCTGTGCCATCAGAAATAAAGAAAACGGTGGGGTTGGGCATGGTGGCTTTCTGGAGGTGACAACTACAATAAGACCCATTATCCAAATTTCGTCATGCGCTTATTCAACCCCCTCAAAGAATTACAAGGTTGTAGCCGCTGCATGGCCGGGTCGGTTTTAACTTCTGGAGCTTCCCCATGTCTGCACTTTTCAGCTCGACCGCCTTGGTCGTACCGTTTGAAAACCTGAGAATGACCGACGTCGAGTCGGTAGGCGGTAAAAACGCCAGTCTTGGCGAGATGATTTCGCAGCTTCCCTCGGGTGTTCGTGTTCCCACAGGATTTGCCACCACGGCTCATGCTTTTCGTGAGTTTTTGCAGCACGACGGTTTGACGGGTCGCATCAACGACCGTTTGGATGCCTTGGATACTGATGATGTGCGTGCCTTGGCCGAAGCGGGGGCAGAAATTCGCGCGATGGTGGAAGCGCAACCTTTCCCTTCAGATCTTGAGAGTGCTATTCGCGAAGCCTTTGTAACCTTGTCAGAAGGCAAACCCGAGGCTTCTTTTGCTGTGCGTTCATCTGCTACTGCCGAGGACTTGCCCGATGCGTCGTTTGCCGGACAGCAAGAAACGTTTCTGAACGTGCACGGCATTGAAGACGTACTGCACAAAATGAAAGAGGTGTTTGCCTCGCTCTACAACGATCGAGCCATCAGTTACCGCGTGCACAAAGGCTTTGCCCATGCAGATGTGGCTTTGTCGGCGGGCGTTCAACGAATGGTTCGTTCCGATTTGGGCGCTGCGGGTGTGATGTTCACCATCGATACCGAGTCTGGCTTTGAGGAGGTGGTGTTCATCACGTCAAGCTATGGTTTGGGTGAAACCGTTGTACAAGGAGCCGTCAATCCCGATGAGTTTTATGTGCACAAGCCCATGCTCAAAGCCGGCAAGCATGCGGTGATTCGCCGCAACTTGGGCTCCAAGCTAATCCAGATGGAATTCACGACACCTGATGAGAAAAAAGCCACAGGCAAGTTGGTCAAAACCACGGATGTACCTACCGAGTTGCGTAATCGTTACTCTTTAACGGATGCCGATGTGGAGCAACTGGCGCACTATGCGTTGGTGATTGAACAGCACTATGGTCGTCCGATGGACATCGAATGGGGCAAAGATGGCACAGACGGCCAGATCTACATCTTGCAAGCACGTCCCGAAACGGTGAAAAGTCAGCAAAAAGGGCAATCTGAGTTCCGATACAAACTCAAAGGCCATGGCACGGTGCTCGCTGAAGGCCGGGCGATTGGTCAAAAAATTGGCACGGGTCCTGTTCGTCTGGTGCACAACATCAGCGAGATGGATAAAGTTCAGGCCGGCGATATTTTGGTCACGGACATGACCGACCCCAATTGGGAGCCCGTGATGAAGCGAGCCAGCGCGATCGTGACAAATCGCGGGGGTCGTACCTGTCATGCAGCCATCATTGCCCGTGAGTTGGGAATTCCTGCTGTGGTGGGCTGCGGCGATGCCACCGAGCGGCTCAAAGATGGCACCTTGGTCACCGTCAGTTGCGCTGAAGGTGACACGGGTTTCATTTATGACGGACTGCT
>CAIMWY010000276.1 GCA_903845315.1 uncultured Burkholderiales bacterium | reverse complement strand
CATGACCATGCTAGACGATCGCGCCAAGTTATTGCTCAAAGCGCTGGTAGAGCGCTACATTGCCGACGGGCAACCCGTCGGTTCCCGAACGCTCTCGCGCGCCACAGGGATAGAGCTCTCGCCTGCCACCATCCGCAATGTCATGTCCGATTTGGAGGCGCTGGGCCTGATCGTCAGCCCGCACACCTCGTCTGGTCGGATACCCACGGCGCGCGGCTATCGGCTGTTTGTCGACACCATGCTCACCAGCAACCGCGAGCAACTGCACGCGCCGCACTTGGCGGCTGACCAACCCCAAAAAGTCATCGCCAATGCGGCCCATTTGCTGTCGGATTTGTCGCATTTTGTGGGCGTCGTGATTGCCCCTAGACGCAGCTCGGTATTTCGGCACATTGAATTTTTGAGACTTTCGGAAAAACGCTTCTTGGTCATCATCGTCTCGCCCGAAGGCGACGTGCAAAACCGGGTCTTGTTCACTGAAGCCGACTACACCCAGTCTCAACTGATTGAAGCGTCTAATTACCTCAATCAGCATTTTTCTGGCATGGCGATCGAGCAAGTGCGCGAAAAACTATTGCTTGAAGTCGAATCTCTGCGGGGTGAAATTGCAACCCTGATGCAAGCCGCGGTTCAAGTGAGCACCGAAGCCCTGACCCAAGTACAAGACGATGTCGTCATCAGCGGTGAGCGCAATTTGTTGTCGGTCAGTGACTTCTCCAGTGACATGGGTAATTTGCGCCGTGCGTTTGACCTGTTTGAGCAAAAAGCTCAGCTGGTGCGCTTGCTCGATATTTCGGCCCAAGCCGAAGGCGTGCGTATCTACATAGGTGGTGAGAGTCAAATCATTCCGATGGAAGAGCTCTCCGTGGTCAGTTCCCCTTACGAAGTCGACGGTCAAGTGGTTGGCACCTTGGGCGTGATTGGCCCCACCCGCATGGCCTATGACCGCATGATTCAAATTGTTGACATCACATCCAAATTGGTCAGTAACGCGCTCAGTCACAAATAAAACTGTCGCCTTCGGTACTCGTCGCGCGCTGGGGTTGTGGGAAACCCTCTGTTCGAAGAGCGCATTTACGCTAAAGATCAGGTGTTATCTGTCACCTCTGATGAAAGACTTATCTTATGACTTTGACCCGTTGGCTCCAATTGAACTGTGCTGCAGCACTGACCGCCGTGACTTTGTTTGGCTTAGGCGCTCCAGCGCAAGCCCAAACAGCACCTGCTGCAAATGGCAAAACAGAAATGCTGTGGTTGGGCCAAGCTGGCTTTCGCATCAAGTCGCCAGGTGGAAAAATCATTGTGATTGACCCCTGGCTCAAAGGCGGCCCCAAAACACCCGCTTACATCAAAGCAGACTTTTCGGCGCTTGGAAAAATTGACTTGCTGCTGGTCACACACGGCCACGTCGACCACTTGGGCGATGCGCCTGAACTGGCCAAACTCAACAACACTGTGCTTTACGGCCCAGCCGATATGGTCACGCCCTTGATCACCTTGGGTTTGATCCCCGCCAACTTGGGTCATCGTTTCAACAAAACAGGCAGCGTCAAACCCTTGCCTGGTATCAAAGTCACTGCGGTAGCAGCTGAGCACTCATCGCTGATCGTTCATACCAATCCAGCCACAGGCAAGCTCGAATCTCACCCTGCTGGCGAAGCTGTCGGTTACATCATCGAGATGGAAAACGGTTTCAAGATTTGGCACATGGGTGATACTGGATTGTTTGGCGACATGAAATTCATCAGCGAGCGCTACAAGCCCGACCTCGTCCTCATGCCTATCGGTGGCAACTTCACCATGGACCCAGATGACGCAGCCTTTGCTGCCCGCACATGGATTCAGCCCAAGATGGTCATGCCCATGCACTACAACTCCAACCCTCTGACAAAAGGCACCTTGGCTGAATTTCAAGAAGCCATGAAAGGCAGTCCTATCAAAGTCGTGCCCATGACCGAAGGTCAAACGCTGGAGTTCTGAT
>CAIMWY010000275.1 GCA_903845315.1 uncultured Burkholderiales bacterium | reverse complement strand
GGTGGAGCAAAACGTGTCGCGGGCGCTGTCGGTGTCTGACCGCGCCTACATCTTGGACCAAGGCCTGATCGTGCACGAGGGGGCGTGCTTGGCGCATGCCAAGGCACAAGGGGCTGAGCGCATCGCGGTGCTGGGCGACTTGGTGGGTTATGGCGCTTACCCCTCTGAGGTGGTGGCGCGCTGTCAAGCGATTCAGGCCGAAGGCGGCATCGTGCTGCGCGGCAACCACGAAGAGCTGGTGCAAACCCACAGCATCAACGACACCAGCGCCGACTTGTCGCTGGGTGGGCAAACCGCCAAGTGGACACACGATCAGTTGTCGCCCGCCCAGCGTTTTTGGTTAGAAATTTTGCCACTCACAGCCAAGGCCGACAGCCTGCTGCTGGTGCACGCCAGTGCCGATGCACCCGAGCGGTGGCGCTATGTGGAAGACGAGCGCACGGCCAGCCTGAGCTTGGACGCGGCAGCGCTTGATCCAACAGTGCGCCATGTGTTCGGTGGCCATGTGCACCACCAGTCTTTGTTTTACCGAGGCACGGGTCGCCAGCTGATGCGCTTTGAGCCCTCGCCGGGCGTGGCCATTCCTACGCCCAAACACCGCCATTGGATTGCCACCGTGGGCTCGGTGGGACAACCGCGCGATGGCAAGCCACGCGCCATGTATGCCCTGTTTGACAGCACGGCCACCAAGCTGACCTTTCACCGCGTGGCCTACGACCACATGGCCGCGGCACGCAGCGTGCGCGAGGCTGGGTTGCCCGAGTTCTTTGCAGCACGCTTGGAGTCGGGCCGATGAAGCGCCTGCAAGCCGGCACCGAGTTAGACGGCTTTTGCATTGGCGAATGCCTGCACGCAGGAGGCATGGCACACATTTACGAAGTCCGTTATGCCGATCAGCGGCCCGCCCCTTTTCCGCTGGTGATGAAAGTGCCGCGCATGCGAGCAGGCGATGGCGCCGAAAACATTGTGGGCTTTGAGGTCGAGCACCAAATTTTGCAGGTGCTGCAGGGGCGTCATGTGCCCCGCTTTGTGGCTGCCGGTGACTTGATGACCTTGCCGTACTTGGTGATGGAGCATGTTTGCGGCCACACATTGCAACAAAATTTGGATGACCACACCGCACAACACACCCGTCCAAGCGCTGCTGAGATCGCGCGTTTAGGCGCCGCCGTAGCGCGCGCGGCGCACAGCCTGCACCAACAAAACACGTGTCACCTCGACCTCAAACCCGCCAATGTGCTGGTGCACCCTGACGGACATGCGGTGTTGCTCGACTTTGGTTTGTCATGCCACGCACATTACCCCGACCTGCTGGCCGAAGAGTTGCGCAAGGCAGTGGGGTCTCCAGCTTGGATTGCGCCCGAACAAGTGGTGGGCGTGCGCGGCGACCCGCGCAGCGACATCTTTGCCATTGGCGTCATGCTGTACGAACTGGCCACCGGAGAGCTGCCTTTTGGCAACCCCACCACCAGCGGCGGTATGCGCCAGCGCTTGTGGATGGACCCAGCGCCGCCTAAGCGCTTGCGCCCAGAAATACCTTCATGGCTGCAAGAGGTGCTGTTGCGTTGCTTGGCCCCAGAAGCCGTACAACGATACCCCTCGGCCGCGCATTTGGCGTTTGATTTGGAGCACCCAGACCAGGTCCACGTCACGGCCCGAGGGGAACAAATCAAAGGCACTTCTTTTTTCACCCATTTCAAGCGCTGGGTGCGCGCTGCAGGCATGCACTACCAGCCCAGCCCTTTGCCCTCGCAACAGATTGAAGAGGTGCCCATCCTGATGGTGGCCGTACCCCACCGCGATGTGAGCGACGCCACGCTCTACTCGTTGCGGCAAGCGGTGGCTCGATCGCTGGGCTTACGCCCCGGCGCTCGGTTGGCGGTGGTGACCGTGATTTCGCCAAACCAAACCAGCAGCGTCGACAGCGCCAGCAGCGAGACCCGGGTGCACCGAGAGTACCTGACCATGCTGCACCAGTGGGCCCAACCCTTGAACTTGGAAAGTCACCAAACCTCGTACCACGTGCTCGAAGCCAGCGATGTAGCCAATGCCTTGGTGCGCTACGCCGAAGGCAACCAAGTGAGCATGATCGTGATGGGGGCCGCCACGCACGGACTGCAGATGCAACGGTTTGTGGCGACAGTGCCCATCAAGGTGGCGATGGAAGCGCCCTGCACGGTGATTTTGGTCAAACAGACCTTGCCGTTTTCAGCCTTTGAGGCCCTGCCCGAGCAAGTCACGTAAAGCGCGAGGCGCAGCTCGCCCCAAGTCGCAGCCTCAAACCGAACCGGGCTCTCAGTCCACTTTAGCGCCAGAGGCCTTGACCACTTGGGCCCATTTTTTATGCTCAGCGTCGATGAACTTGGCAAACTCGGCCGAGGTGTTGCCACCTGGAATGGCGCCTTGGGCCAACAGTTTTTCTTTGATTGCTGGCGTTGCCAAGGCTTTGGCCACCTCTTGCTGAATGCGCTGCACCACCTCAGGCGGCGTTCCTGTGGGCGCCAACAAACCAAACCAGGAACTGGCGTCAAAGCCCTTCATGGCAGGCCCCCCGGCTTGCTCGATGGTGGGCAAATCGGGCAGTGCCGCAGAGCGCTGGGCGCTGGTGACAGCCAAGGCTTTGAGCTTGCCGGCCTTGATGAGCGCCATAGAAGAGGGCAAATTGTCAAACATCACGTCGGTGGAGCCGCCCACCAAGTCCAACAGCGCCGGACCCGAGCCCTTATACGGAAAGTGGACCATGAAGGTGCCACTCATGCTTTTGAACAATTCACCCGAGAGGTGAATTGAGGTGCCATTGCCGCTGGAGGCCATGTTGAGCTTGGCCGGATTGGCTTTGGCGTAAGCGATGAACTCGGCCACGGTGTTGATGTTGCGTTCTTTGGCGCGCTCTGCATTGACCACCATGACGTTGGGCACCCCTGCCACCAAGGTGATGGGGGAAAAGTCTTTGATCGGGTCATAGGGCAGCTTGTCGTAGAGCGCACGGTTGATGCCGTGCGTACCCACGGTGCCCATCAACAAGGTGTAGCCGTCTGCTGGCGCCCTGGCCACAATTTCTGCGCCCAAGTTGCCACCGGCACCGCCTTTGTTGTCCACGATAAAACTTTGTCCAAACGCTTTGCTCAGCTCAGGCGCAATGGCGCGGGCCAAGATGTCAGTGGTGCCCCCAGGGGTGAACGGCACCACGATGCGCACTGGCTTGCTGGGCCAGCTCTGCGCCCATGCGCCGAGCGCGCTCAGGGCCAATGCGGCCAACAAGCCACGTTTGAAAAGTGTTGGAATGCGCATTCACGTCTCCTGGAAATTGTGCGGGCCTGAAACGGCCTCTGAGGGGGTCGATAAAAAAGCCACCCGAAGGTGGCTGGTTGGGGTCAAGACATCAGTCGGCGTAAATGCCGGCCGCTTTGATGATCGGGCCCCATTTGGCAATTTCTGCCGCCACAAATTTTTTATGCTCTGCCGGCGCCGTGCGTTTGTCGTTCACCACCACAGCACCCAAAGCTTCTTCTTTCTTGAGGAACTCAGGGTCTTTGAGCGCCACTTTCAAGGCATTGTTGATTTTGGTCACGACGTCCGCAGGCGTTCCCTTGGGCGCGTACAAGCCGTGCCAAATGGTGACTTC
This sequence comes from uncultured Burkholderiales bacterium, assembly GCA_903845315.1. The sequence continues at coordinate 19,033 of CAIMWY010000275.1, read as the reverse complement.
AAAGTCTTTCAATCCAGCCTCTTGCAAGGTCGGCAAGTCTTTCAAGGCTGGCGTGGTCAAGCGCTTGATCGTGGTCACCCCGAAGGCTTTGACTTTTTTGCCTTCAATCTGGCTGGTGGTATTGGTGGTTTGGTCACACAACAAATCGATTTGTCCACCCATCAAGTCGGTCATGGCAGGCGCCGTGCCTTTGTAGGGCACGGTGGTCATGTCCACCTTGAGCGCGCTTTGAAACAACAAACCGCACAAGTGCGACGCTGCACCCAAACCTGCATTGCCCAAATTGACAGCGCCTTTTTGCTGCGTGATCCAGGCCGTCAATTCTTTGAAATTGTTGGCGGGCATGTTGGGGCGCGAGATCAAGGTCATGGGCACTTCGTTGACCATACCCAGGTACTCAAAATCTTCCAGGGTGTCGTAGGGCAGTTTGCGGTACAGCGCGGGCGAGGTGGCCATGCCGATGTGGTGCAAGAACAAGGTGTGGCCGTCAGGCGCAGCCTTGGCCACTTTGTTGGCACCGATGGTGCCACCGGCACCTGCGGCGTTGTCAATCACCACAATCACGCCGCCCAAGGGCTTGCGCATGGCCTCGGCCAAGTCACGCGCTACGCGGTCGGTGGGGCCACCGGCGGCAAAGGGCACGACGATGGTGACGGGTTTGTCTTTGATGGGAAAGTCTGCGGCATACGCGCTCACAGAGAGCGTGGCCAAGGCCACCAAACTGGCAGTTACGAGTTTTTTCATAGCATCTCCTTTATAGGTCTTATCGTAGCCGCTTCGCGGGCCTGTGGGTTGACTTAAATCACGTCGGCAAGGCTTAAGTTTGCTCTTGCCACTCCGCTTTACTCATAGCTGCGTGCGTCCTCGATCACTTTGCCGTCGTTGGGCAAACTGCCCGGCGCGACCAAGGTCACCTCGGCACGCAACTTGGTGACCTCACGCACCGCCTCGCTAATTTTTTGAGCCAAGCCTTCGCTGGCTTGGACTTCAACTTGTAAACCCATTTGGTCGTTGGCCATCTCGCCGGTGACGACCAAACGCGCGCGCCCGATTTGGGGGAAACGCTTGACCACCTCGGCCACCTGGCCTGGGTGCACAAACATGCCACGCACCTTGGTGGTTTGGTCGGCCCGTCCCATCCAGCCTTTGATGCGGGTGTTGGTGCGGCCTGTGGGGCAGGTGCCTAGCAAGACGGCCGACAAGTCGCCTGTGCCAAAGCGGATCAAGGGGTAATCAGGGTTCAAGCTGGTGACCACCAGTTCACCCACTTCGCCTTCTGGCACCGGGTCGCCAGTGCCTGGGCGCACGATTTCAACAACCACGCCTTCGTCCAGCACCAAACCTTCGCGGGCTGACGTTTCGTAAGCGATCAGGCCTAAATCTGCCGTGGCATAACACTGGTAAGCCGCAATGCCGCGCTCGGCCAACCAGTCACGCAGGCTAGGTGGAAATGCCTCGCCAGACACCAAGGCTTTGCGCACACTGGGCAAAGCCACGCCCATCTCAGTAGCTTTTTCGACAATGATTTTTAAAAAGCTCGGCGTGCCGATGTACCCCGCAGGCTTGAGCTCGGCCATGGCGTGCACCTGCTGCTCGGTTTGACCCGTGCCGCCGGCAAACACAGTGCAGCCCAAGGCGTGGGCGCCGGTCTCCATGATCGAGCCGGCGGGTGTGAAGTGGTAACTGAAGCAGTTGTGAATGAGCTCGCCTTCACGAAACCCGGCCGCATAAATAGCACGGGCCATACGCCAGTAATCAGCGCGTGCACCTTCAGGTTCGTAAATGGTGCCTGGACTGGCAAACACCCGCGGCATGGTTTTGCCAAAAGCAATGGCGGCAAACCCCCCAAAGACATTGGAAGCGCGCTGAGCTTGCTGCTGCGCCAGCAACTCGTGCTTGCGAATCACGGGCAACTTGGCCAACGCAGCGCGCGTGTTGACTTGGCTGGCGTCAATGCCTGCCAACGAGATGGCAAAAGCAGGCGAGTTTGTTTGTGCATGGGCAACTTGCGCGGGCAAAGCAGCCATCAAGGCAGCCTCGCGCGCTGCGGGGCTGCGTGTTTCAAGCGCGTCGCGGTAATTGTGTTGAGACATAAGGTTCATTCGATGAGGGGCAGCAAAACGGGATTTAAGCCAACCAACGCTTGCGGCGCTTGTAGCTCTTGGCATCTTTGAAGCTCTTGCGTTCACCGCCGCCCACGCCCAGGTAGAACTCTTTCACGTCTTCGTTGTTGGCCAGGTCAGAAGCCGCACCGTCCATCACGACCCGACCTGACTCCATGATGTAGCCGTAGTCGGCGTACTTCAAGGCCATGTTGGTGTTTTGCTCGGCCAACAAGAAGGTGACTTTTTCTTTTTCATTCAAATCTTTGACGATGTTGAACACCTCTTCGACGATTTGCGGTGCCAAGCCCATGGAAGGTTCGTCCAGCAACACCATATTGGGGTTGGACATCAAGGCGCGACCAATGGCGCACATTTGCTGCTCGCCGCCGGAGGTGTAGGCCGCTTGCGAGGTGCGACGCGTTTTGAGGCGCGGAAAGTAGTTGTAGACCTTCTCTAAATTGGCGGCCACTTCGGCTTTGTCGGAGCGGGTGTAGCTGCCGGTGAGCAAGTTCTCTTCGATGGTCAGGTGGGCAAAGCAATGACGACCTTCCATCACCTGCACCACGCCTCGCTTGACCAAGTCAGCGGGGGTGAGGTTTTCAATGCGCTCGCCACGTAACTCAATGCTGCCTTTGGTGACGGCACCACGTTCGCCTTGCAGCAAGTTGGAGATGGCGCGCAAGGTGGTGGTTTTACCCGCACCGTTGCCACCCAAGATGGCCACAATGCCCCGCTCGGGCACTTGCAGCGACACACCTTTGAGTACCAAGATCACATGGTTGTAGATGACCTCGATGCCGTTGACGTTGAGAACGATGTTGTTGGCGCTCATGACTTACCTTGCTTAAAAACGTTGCGGTTTTGACCAAACCTCAAACCCACAAAAGCATTGGGTTTGAGGTTTGGCGGCTCGAGAGAGCCACCAAACGATCAGCCAACTGGACGCTGGCTGATCTAAGCACATCAAGACTGGCAGTCTGCAGGTGTGCGACGCGCGAATTTTTTCTCAGCGGCGTATTTGTCGGCGGCAGCTTTCACCATCGGCTTGATGATTTGCTCATCCGCTTGGTACCAGTCAGATGACCAGTTAAAGCGCGTGCCATCCCAAGTGTGCATGCGCGTCCAAGCGCCACCCATGTGGTCTTGGCAGCTGGTTGACAAGGGACGCAGCACGCCCTTGAATCCAAGTGAGTCGAGCTTGGCCTGGGTCAGGTTCAAGTTCTCATAACCCCAGCGCGCTTGCTCGCCAGTCATGACCTTGCCTTTGCCAAAGCGCTCTTGTGCTGAGCGCACACCTTCGATGCCGTACATCGCTGCTTGCACGCCACGCATGTACAACACGTCACCCACTTCTTCTAAAGGCCCTGTGCCTTGACCTTTGGTGTGCAACTTGGTCAAGATTTCTTTCACCACGTCGGAGTTTTTCTCGGCGCCGTGCTGCATCATGACCGCGTTGTAGCCCTTGGCACCTTGGCCCACGTCTTTGACGTCGGGCTCAGCACCGGCCCACCACACGCCATACATTTTTTCGCGCGGGTAGCCCGTGGCTTGAGCTTCTTTCAAAGCGGTGGAGTTCATCACGCCCCAGCCCCAGTTGATGACGTAGTCAGGCCGGTTTTGACGAATCTGCAACCAGGTGGACTTTTGCTCCACACCGGGGTGTGTGACAGGCAGCAAGCTCAGCTGAAAACCATGCAAAGCTGCGCGCTCTTGCAGCATAGGGATGGCTTCTTTGCCGAAGGGGCTGTCGTGGTACATCAGCGCAATCTTCTTGCCTTTGAGCTTGTCCAAGCCCCCTTCTTTTTTGCCAATGTCTTGGATGATGGTGTCAGCCGCCACCCAGTAGGTGCCAGCCAACGGGAAGTTCCACTTGAAGACGCCACCGTCTTGCGACTCGCTGCGGCCCAGGCCAGGGGTCAGCACGGGAATTTTGTCGATCGGGGCTTTTTCTGTCAGCGCAAAGGTGATGCCGGTCGACAGCGGCTGGAATACGGTGGCGCCACCGTTCTTGCCTTTGAGGCGCTCATAGCACTCCACGCCACGGTCCGTGGCGTAGGCGGTTTCGCATTCTTCGTAGATCACCTTCACGCCGTTGATACCGCCGCGTACATTGGTGAGCTTGAGATAGTCAATGAACCCATTCGCAAAAGGCACACCGTTGGGCGCATAGGCGCCGGTGCGGTACACCAGCGCTGGGAAAAACTGTTCTTTGGCTTGCGCAGCAGCTTGGGTGCTGATGGCGCTGCCTGTGATGGCGGCAGCCACCAAGGTCACAGCCGTTGTGATTTGACGAAATTTCATGGTTTGTCTCCTGTTAAAAATTTGAAAGGTGAAGGGAATCAGTGCGGGAAAGGCCATAGGCGAAGTTTTTGTTTGGCAATGGACCACAGCTTGGCCAAGCCATGCGGCTCCACGATCAGGAACCAAACAATCAAGGCGCCAAAAATCATGGACTCCACATGCGCCACCGCGGCAGTCGAAATGGTGACGTTGACCATGTCACCCATCGCCGGCAAAAATTGATTCAAGAAAATGGGCAAGATCACAATAAAGGCGGCTCCAAAAAAGCTGCCCATGATGGAGCCCATGCCGCCGATGATGACCATGAACAGCAGTTGAAAGCTGCGGTCAATCGAGAACGCCGCAGGCTCCCAAGAGCCCAAATGCACAAAGCCCCAGAGCCCACCGGCCACGCCCACAATGAAGGAGCTGACGGCAAAAGCGCTGAGCTTGGCGTAGACCGGGCGAATGCCAATCACCGCAGCGGCCACGTCCATGTCGCGAATGGCCATCCATTCGCGACCAATGGCCGAACGCACCAAGTTTTTGGCGAGCAACCCAAACACCACCAAGAAGCACAAGCAAAACAGGTATTTCTCGACGGGCGTGGCGATGGAAAAACCCATCACATTGAGGTTGGACACCGACACCGAGCCCGATGAGTTGTAGTTGGTGAACCAGCCCAATCGTAAAAAAGCCCAATCGCAAAAGAACTGCGCCGCCAAGGTGGCCACCGCCAAATACAAACCCTTCACGCGCAAGCTGGGGATGCCAAAGATGATGCCCACCAAGGTGGCAAAAAATCCGCCAGACAGCAAGGCCAAGATCAAGGGCATGCCTTCGATCCGAATGAAGGTGTTGTAGGCCATGTAGGCCCCCACAGCCATGAAAGCGCCCGAGCCCAAAGATATCTGACCACAGTAGCCCACCAAGATGTTCACGCCCAAAGCGGCCAGCGAAAGAATCAAGAAGGGAATCAGAATGGCGCGGTACAAGTACTCGTCGACCATGGCCGGGATACCAATGAACGCAAAGGTCACCAAGGCCAGAATCATCCAGCGGTCTTGGGTGATCGGAAAGATCTGCTGGTCTTTGCGGTAGGTGGTTTTGAATTGACCGTTTTCTCTGTAAAACATTTTTTATTCCTCTTACACGCGGTCGATGATCTTCTCGCCGAACAAACCTTGCGGACGAAACAGCAAGAACACCAAGGCCAGCACGTAGGCAAACCAAATTTCAATTCCGCCGCCCACCATGGGGCCGACGTACACCTCCGAGAGCTTTTCGCCCACGCCGATGATCAAGCCGCCAATGATGGCGCCAGGCACCGAGGTGAGCCCGCCCAAAATAATCACAGGCAAAGCACGCAAAGCCACCGTGGTCAGCGAAAACTGCACCCCCATCTTGGAGCCCCAGATGATGCCGGCCACCAAGGCGGTGACACCTGCGACAAACCACACGATCACCCAAATGCGGTTGAGTGGAATGCCGATCGACTGCGCAGCTTGGTGGTCGTCGGCCACGGCGCGCAACGCGCGACCGGTGCTGGTTTTTTGGAAGAACAAAGACAGCACCACCACCAACAAAGCGGCCACGCAAGCGGCATACACGTCTTCGAGGTTGATCATCACGCCGCCCTCAAAGAACGAGTCCAACAAGAATACGGGGTCTTTGGGCATGCCCACATCGATCTTGTAAATATCGCTGCCAAAGATGGTTTGACCCAGGCCATCTAAGAAATAGGTAATCCCAAGGGTGGCCATCAGCAAGGTCACACCCTCTTGATTGACCAAGTGGCGCAAGACCAATCGCTCGATCAACCAAGCCAGCACGAACATGCAAGCGCCAGCGATGACAAAAGCCAATACATTGGCCAACACCTTGCTGTCGGTGCCGAGCCAGCCCGGAATCCACGCCGAAAAACGTGCCATGGCCAAGGCTGCAAACAACACCATCGCGCCTTGGGCAAAGTTGAAAACACCCGAGGCTTTGAAGATCAGCACAAAGCCAAGCGCCACCAAGGAATACAACATGCCGGCCATCAGGCCACCAAAAAGAGCTTCAAGAAAAAATGCCATGTTCTTGTCCTTAGTGAGAAGTGCCGAGGTAGGCGCGGATGACCTCCTCGTTGTTGCGCACATCGTAGGGCGCACCATCGCCAATTTTTTTGCCGTAGTCCAGCACCACCACACGGTCGGAGATGTCCATCACCACGCCCATGTCGTGTTCAATCAAAACAATCGTGGTGCCAAACTCTTCGTTCACATCCAAGATGAAACGACACATGTCTTGTTTTTCTTCCACGTTCATGCCGGCCATCGGCTCGTCGAGCAACAGCACTTGGGGCTCCATGGCCAAAGCACGGCCTAAGTCGACACGCTTTTGCAAGCCATAGGGCAGTTGACCCACGGGCGTTTTGCGGTGGGCTTGAATTTCCAAGAAGTCGATGATGTGCTCAACAAATTCGCGGTGCTCTTCTTCTTCGCGCTGCGCGGGGCCAATGCGCAAGGCCTGCATGAACAAGTTGCTTTTGATGCGCAGGTTGCGTCCCGTCATGATGTTGTCGATCACGCTCATGCCCTTGAACAAGGCTAAGTTTTGGAAGGTGCGGGCAATGCCCATCTCGGCGACTTGGCGACTGTCCATGTGGTCAAAGGTTTGGCCACGGAACGAGATGGATCCTTCAGACGGCGTGTACACACCATTGATGCAGTTGAGCATGGAACTTTTACCGGCCCCGTTGGGGCCAATGATGGCGCGCACCTCGTGCTCACGCACATTGAAAGAGATGTCGGTCAGCGCGTTGACGCCACCAAAACGCAGGCTGATGTTTTTGACGTCAAGGATGACGTCGCCAATTTGTTTGGCATCTACGTCGGTGTGGCTCATGCGGCTCTCCCAATAGGGGCGAAGGTTTTAACGTCCGAGATCTTGAGCGTGGCACTCACGCTGCCGGTACGACCATCTTCAAATTTGACTTGCGTTTCGATGTATTGCTCGGTGGCGCCGCCATACAGTGCGGTCACTAGGGCATCGTATTTTTCAGCGATGAAACCGCGACGCACTTTGTTGGTTCGGGTCAACTCGCCGTCATCGGCATCGAGTTCTTTGTGCAGCACCAAGAAGCGGCTGACTTGGCTACCCGCCAGCAGGGCGTCTGCAGCCAGATCGGCGTTGACTTTTTCCACACACTCTTTGATGAGGCCATAGACCTCGGGTTTTTGGGCCAAGTCGGTGTAGCCTGCATAGGGCAAGTTGTTGCGCTCTGCCCAGTTACCCACAGCGTCGACATCGATGTTGATCATCACGCACACTTTGTCGCGCTGGTCGCCATAGGCCACCACTTCTTTGATGTGCGGGAAGAACTTGAGCTTGTTCTCGACGTACTTGGGCGCGAACATGGCGCCATCGTTGGCGCCGCCTTTGATGCGGCCCACGTCTTTGACCCGGTCAATGATTTTCAAATGACCGTGCGCATCCAAGAACCCTGCATCACTGGTGTGGTACCAGCCATCGGCGGTCAGCACCTCGGCCGTGGCTTCTGGATTTTTGTAATACCCCTTGAGCAAGCCAGCCGACTTGACCAAGATTTCGCCGTTGTCGGCAACTTTGATTTCCACCCCGGCGCAGGGCACGCCTACGGTGTCAGCACGGGCTTCGTGGTCGGGCTGCAAGCACACGAAGACCGCAGTTTCAGTAGAGCCATAGAGCTGCTTCAAGTTCACGCCAATGGCCCGGTAAAAGCTGAACAAGTCGGGACCAATCGCCTCACCGGCGGTGTAGGCCACCCGCACGCGGCTCATGCCTAAGTTGTTGCGCAAGGGGCCGTAGACCATGAAGTTACCCAAGGTGTAAAGCACCGTGCCGACCCATCCAATGGATTTGCCATCCATTTTGGTGGGGCCGTATTTACGGGCTACGTCCATGAAGTAATGAAACATGCGGCGCTTGAGGTCGCTGGCATCTTCCATGCGAATCATCACGCTGGTGAGCAGACCTTCAAACACACGTGGGGGCGCAAAGTAGTAGGTGGGGCCCACTTCTTTCAAGTCGATGGTCACGGTAGCCGCCGATTCGGGGCAGTTCACCACATAGCCGCAATACAACCACTGAGCGTAGCTGAAGATGTTTTGACCAATCCACGCGGGGGGCAGATAGGCCAACACGTCTTCATTGGCGCTGAGGTGATCAAACTGGGCGCCCGCTTCTGCGCGATTGATAAGCGAGTTGTGTGTGTGGACCACGCCCTTGGGGTTGCCGGTGGTACCCGAAGTGAAGAACATGGCGCCGACATCGTCGGTATGTGCCTTGTCGATCTCGGTCATAAAAAACTCAGGGTGCTGCTTGTCAAACACAGCGCCTGCGGCCAGCAAATCTTCCACCGAGCCCAAGCCAGGCTCATCGTATTTGCGCAAGCCACGCGGGTCATCGAAATAAATGTGGCTGATTTGTGGACAGCGGTCGCGAATTTCTAGCAGTTTGTCGACCTGCTCTTGGTCTTCGACCACGCAAAAACGCACTTCGGCATTGTTGAGCGGGAATACGCACTCGGCACCTACCGCGTCTTGGTACAAGGGCACAGGAATGGCGCCCAAGGACTGTGCAGCCAACATGGTGGCGTACAAGCGAGGACGGTTAGAACCGATGACCACCAAGTGTTCGCCACGCGTGAGTCCGGCTTGGTGAAGGCCACAGGCCATGTGCGTCACCATGTGTGCCATTTCGGCCCAATTGATGGTTTGCCAAATGCCGTACTCTTTCTCGCGCATGGCGGGCGCATGTGGGCGCTCGCTGGCGTGCTTGAGTAACAGTCGGGGAAATGTGGTCTGCATTGCCAAGTCCTTGATTGAACGTGCGGTGTGTCGCCTAAAACTCAGCCCCTTCAATAGGGGAAGTTGTCATCCTGAGGTGCATCGTAGGATTGACTTTGACGTCAAGTTGTCGTTTCAACGACAATTCAGGGAAGACCCCTAGCAGGACTTACCAGAGTCTGACGTGACCCCCTCTTTTTCTTTCACAAATGGCCAAAGCACCCAGTGTTTATCAACGCCGCAGGGCGCCCAGCGCTTCAGAGTTAGCGCAAATTCCATGGCTGAATTTGCTCACCTCTGACGAGCGCATGCGCATCGTGCCGCACGTGGTGGTGAGTGACCCCCTGCCCGGTGACCACGTGTGTCGCATGGGTCGTCCAGTGACGTTTTGGTTTGGCGTGATCGATGGCTTGCTCAAGATGAGCACGGACAGCGCCAGTGGACGCACCATCACTTACACCGGCGTGCCCCCGGGTGGCTGGTTTGGCGAAGGCACGGCCATCAAACGCGAGCCCTACCGCTACAACATCATGGCATTGCGCCGCAGTGTGGTGGCGGGTGTGCCGATAGACGACTTTCATTGGCTGCTGGACAACTCGATTGGCTTTAACCGCTTTGTGATGAACCAACTCAATGAGCGTTTGGCGCAGTTCATTGAAGCGCGAGAGATTGACCGCTCCAACAGCCCCGATGTGCGGGTGGCGCGCAATCTGGCGGCGTTGTTCAACCCCACGTTGTTTCCCGGCGTGGGCGAGATGCTTCGCATCACGCAACAAGAGCTGGCGTATTTGGTGGGGCTGTCTCGCCAGCGGGTGAATGTGGCTCTCAACACCTTGGAGCAACAAGGCGCTATTCGCATCGAGTACGGCGGCATGCGCGTGCTCAACCTTCCCGCGCTGCGGAGCTATGGCGCGACTGGCTAAACTCCCACGCTCCATGCCGAACTTACCGATGCCAGATTCCTCTTCAGACCTTGTTCGACTCAACAAGCGCATGGCCGAACTCGGTCTGTGCTCTCGTCGCGAAGCCGACGCTTGGATTGAGCAAGGCTGGGTTCTGGTCAACGGCCGCCCTGCGCAGATGGGCGTGAAGGTCAGCCCGCTGGACCGGGTCGAGATCGACCCCCGCGCCACTGGCCATCAAAGCACGCAGGTGACGATTCTTTTACACAAGCCGATGGGCTATGTGAGTGGACAAGCAGAGGACGGCCACGAGCCCGCTATCACGCTAATTCACGGCCGCAACCACTGGCGCGAGGACACCTCGAAGAACCGCATCCAACCCAGCCAACTGCGTGGTTTGGCCCCAGCGGGTCGATTGGACATCGACTCGGTAGGTTTGCTGGTGTTGACCCAAGATGGACGTGTGGCCCGCCAATTGATTGGCGAAGACAGCCACATGGAAAAAGAATATTTGGTGCGCGTCACCTACCAAGGTGAGGCGCTGAATGTGCAAAAGGTCTTTCCACCTGAACAGCTCGCACGCCTTCGCCACGGCTTGAGCCTAGACGGCAAGCCCTTGAAACCAGCCCAAGTCGAGTGGCAAAACCCAGAGCAGCTGCGTTTTGTGCTGATTGAGGGCAAGAAACGCCAAATTCGCCGCATGTGCGAGCAGGTCGGTTTGATGGTGGTGGGCCTCAAGCGCATCCGCATGGGGCACGTGGTGCTGGGCAACTTGCCTGTGGGGCAATGGCGCTACCTAGGGATCCACGAACGTTTTTGAGCCCTCTTGAAATTTCTCACGACGCCCCACATTTTGGATCGTTCTCTTTGTTTTTGACCCCTTAGATTCTTAGCCACCATGACCAAACATACCCATTCGTTCCAAGCCGAAGTGTCGCAACTGTTGCATCTCGTCACGCATTCGCTGTACTCCAACAAAGAAATTTTCTTGCGCGAACTGGTGTCCAACGCGTCCGATGCCTGCGACAAGCTGCGCTACGAAGCTTTGAACAACGACGCTCTGTACGAAGGCTCATCCGAGCTGGAAGTACGGGTGAGTTTTGACAAGACAGCCCGCACCCTGACCATTGCCGACAACGGCATTGGCATGAGCGAGCAAGAGGCCATTGCCCATCTGGGCACGATTGCCAAAAGCGGCACCCGTGAGTTCATGGGTCAGCTCAGCGGCGACCAGCAAAGCAGCGCCAAAGACCAGGGGGCCTTGATTGGCCAGTTCGGTGTGGGCTTTTATTCGGGCTACATCGTGGCCGACCGCATCACGGTGGAGTCCCGCCGTGCAGGACTGAAGGCCGAGGAAGGCGTGCGCTGGAGCAGCGCAGGCACGGGCGACTTTGAGGTCGAGGCCATCACCCAAGCCGAACGCGGCACCCAAATCGTCTTGCACTTGCGTGACGATGCCGAAGAATATTTGAGTGCATGGAAACTCAAGTCGGTGATCAACAAGTACTCCGACCACATCTCGTTGCCGATTCGCATGCGCAAAGAAGAGTGGAAAGACGGTGACGTCATCGAAGGTGACCCCTCCGGGGGTCGTCAACCGGGCGAAATGGTCCTCACCGACGAGTGGGAAACCGTCAACCAAGCCAACGCGCTGTGGGCGCGGGCCAAAAAAGACGTGACGCCAGAACAATACGAAGAGTTCTACAAGCACATCAGCCACGACTTTGAGGCGCCTCTGGCCTGGACCCACAACCGCGTAGAAGGCGCCACCGAGTACACCCAGTTGCTGTACATCCCGGGCAAAGCGCCCATGGACTTGTTCAACCGCGAGACCAAGTCAGGGTTGAAGCTGTATGTCAAACGCGTGTTCATCATGGACGATGCAGAGGCCTTGATGCCCACCTATTTGCGCTTTGTCAAAGGCGTGGTGGACTCGGCCGATTTGCCGCTGAATGTCAGCCGCGAGTTGCTGCAAGAAAGCCGCGACGTCAAAGCCATTCGCGAGGGCAACACACGCCGCGTGTTGGCTGTGCTGGAAGACTTGGCCAAGCGCGATGTCCCCGCCGCTGATGCCAGCGATGAAGACAAGCAAGACGCTGGCAAGTTCACCAAGTTCTATGCCGAGTTTGGCGCGGTGCTGAAAGAAGGCTTAGGCGAAGACATGGCCAACAAGGACAAGCTGGCCAAGCTGCTGCGCTTTGCCAGCACCAGCAGCGACACGGTGAGCGTGTCGTTTGTCGACTACAAGGCGCGCATGAAAGAGGGCCAAGAAGCCATTTACTACATCACCGCCGACACGCTGGCCGCTGCAAAAAACAGCCCGCAGCTTGAAGTCTTCAGTAAAAAAGGCATTGAGGTTTTGCTGATGACCGACCGTGTGGACGAGTGGGCGTTGAACTTCCTGAACGAGTTCGATGGCACCCCCTTGCAGTCGGTCGCCAAAGGCGCGGTGGATTTGGGCAAGCTACAAGACGAGACAGAAAAGAAAGCCACCGAGGATGCTGCAGAGGCTTTCAAACCCGTGCTGGCCAAGCTCAAAGAAGCCCTGAAAGACAAAGCCGAAGACGTGCGTGTGACCAGTCGCTTGGTTGACTCCCCCGCCTGCTTGGTGGTGCAAGACCACGGCATGTCGACCCAACTGGCGCGCATGCTCAAGCAAGCGGGACAAGCCGTGCCCGTGGTCAAGCCGATTTTGGAAGTCAATGCAGAGCACAGCCTGGTGAAAAAACTAGGCGCTGATGCCAACCCACATTTCAACGATTTAGCCCACATCTTGTTTGACCAAGCCTTGTTGGCCGAGGGTGGCTTGCCTGAAGACCCTGCCGCTTATGTGAAGCGCGTGAACGCCTTGTTGGTGTAAAACACGGTCCATGCACAACATGGACATCTCTTTAACCCGCGTGAAGGCCGACACACAAGTGTTGGCCTTCGACATTTTTGGCACCGTCGTCGACTGGCATGGCAGCATCGTGCGTGAGATGCAGGTGCTCTATCCGCAAGTAGATGCCAATGCGTTTGCATTGGCTTGGCGTGCCGGGTATCAACCCGCCATGACTCGCGTGCGCTCTGGCGAATTAGGCTGGACGCTCATTGATGCCTTGCATCGTTTGATCTTGGACGACTTGTTGCCCCAGTTTGGTTTGACGCATTTGAGCGAGGCCGAACGCGTGCACTTGAACCGCGTCTGGCACCGCCTCGATGCCTGGCCCGACAGCGTGGCGGGGCTGAAGCGGCTCAAGCAACGCTTCACGATTTGCTCGCTCTCTAACGGCAACCTCGGGTTGTTGACAAACATGGCTAAGCGCGCGGGCTTGCCTTGGGACTGTGTGTTGTCGGCTGAGGTGTTTCGCGCCTACAAGCCAGACCCCGCCACTTACCTTGGGGTGGCGCAGGTGTTTGACTTAGGCCCGCACCAGGTCATGCTGTGCGCGGCTCACCATGACGACTTGACCGCAGCCCGCAGTTGCGGTTTGCATACAGCGTACATTGAGCGTCCCATGGAGTTTGGCGCGTCGCAGATCAAAGATGTCTCACCCCAAGCGGGCAACGACCTGCATGCTCATGATTTGATGGCCTTGGCAGACCTCTTAGGCTGCTGATGCAGGCTCTTTGCAGGTCAAGATGCGCCAACCTCAAACGATGAGCGGCGGCTCTTGCATGGCCTCACACTGTTCAACCAACATGTGGACTTGCCCGGCCCAATAGTCGGACGTCCCAAACCACGAAAAATTTTGGATGAAAGCCGGGTCTGCACGACGTCTGGCCAACCAAGCGCTGTAGTGGATCAAGCGCAAAGTTCGCAAGGGCTCAATCAAAGCCAACTCTCGTCGATCCAACTCACGCATTTCCTCATAGCCATCCACCAAGATGCCAAGTTGTCGTGTGCGTTGCCCACGGTCGCCACTGAGCAGCATCCACAGATCCTGGATGGCAGGCCCCATGCGGGCATCGTCTAAATCGACAAAATGTGGGCCGCCATTGGGTAAATCGGTGGGGGTCCACAAAATGTTGCCGGGATGGCAATCGCCATGCAAACGCAGGCTATTTACGGGCGTGTCATGCATGGCTTGGCGCACCATCTCCAAAGCTTGGTTGCACACCTCGAGCCATGCATGTTGTTGGTCCATGGGAATCATCTGTTGTCCCAGCAACCAATCGCGCGAGTCCTCGCCAAAGGTGGCGACATCCAAACTCGGACGCGTCTGAAAGGCTTGGCCGGCACCCACGTTGTGCAAGCGCGCGATGAAACGGCCAATCCACTCCAAGACTTCGGGGTCATCCAATTCGGGAGGGCGCCCCCCCCGTCGTGGGCTCACGCTAAAGGCAAAGCCATGGGCGTGGTGCAGAGTTTGTGCATGCAGCAGCAACGGGCCAACCATGGGGATTTCTTGCGCCATCAATTCAGCGGCAAACGCGTGCTCCTCAAGAATTTGGGCATCGCTCCAACGCTCTGGACGGTAAAACTTGGCGACCAAGGCTTGGTCGTCATCCAACATGACTTGGTAGACACGGTTTTCATACGAACTCAAGGCGGTAAGCCGGCCGTCTACGTCCAAGCCCAAATCAGACAATGCATCAAGCACCACATCGGGTGTGAGGGCTTCAAACGCGTGCGGCACCCGCGACGACTCAAACACCCCAGACCACGTCGACTTCTTCCGCATGTGCACGCTTCAACATGTCGATGAAAGGCACCACACGCTGTTTTAAACGGATCCCGCGGGCACTTGCTGTGGCTGTGCCAGACTCTGAATCCTTGTCTTGCTGCGCTTGAGTGGCATCTTGAATGTCTTGCTCTTCTTGCGCCACCGCCTCTTCCAAAGCCGCCGTCGCGGCGGGCATCTCTTGCGCCAAGATGATGCCTTTTGCGCCGGGATCTTTCCCAATGATCTGCAAGATCTGGCGCCCCTGGGGCTCCAACATGATCAGAGTACCTGTGGCTTTGGATTTGAATTTGTACAACATGGTTTGATTTTGCTCTTTCGCTCAAGCGTTTCTACGCTTTGCTAGTTGCTTTGACCCAACAGTTGATCCAACACAAGATGGAACGCTTCGGGCTGTTCGTAGGCCACCCAATGTCCTGCATTGGCGATCAAATGAAAGCTATTGAGTCTGGTCAGAACTTCTGGGATTCGCTGCAAGTTGCTGTGATATAGCGCATCCTTGTCGCCCCAGAGGCCATGCACTGGACATTGCCACTGATGCTGAACTTGCAGCAGCACATCGGTACGCGCAATTTTTCTGCGACGCATGTTGTCTCGCACCACATTAGCCTCTTGCAATTCGATCAGTGCCTCATCAATCTGGGCTTCATCACTGACCATCATCACGCGCAAGTTGTGCCGGTGCACGGCGGCACGCTGCAAGTTGCTCATCTCAGGCAACATGCCTCGCATAGGCAAGGCCTCACGCATCAAACCTAAGCCAGGTACCCCCACCAAGAAAAGCCTTCGGATGACTTCGGGGTTGTGCGCTGCGACCAAACCTGCGGTGAGTCCGCCAAAAGAAAACCCCACCACATCCACCGCGCGCGCGCCAAATGTTGCCGCCAAGATCCGAGCCACATAGGGGGCCAAGTCATCGGCATCTCGCACATTCGGCGGCAATGATGAGTCGCCAAAGCCCGGGAGATCCATGGCCCAAACCTCGCGCTGTTTGGCTAGATGAATCACATTGCGCACCCAATGGGTCCAACTGCCTGAACCACCATGGAACAAAACCAACGGTGGTTTTTTGCTGCCCCCCTCGCCCCAGATGTGCCACACCACGTCGCCCCAAGCTTGCCGCTGAACAAACCGTCGAGATTGTGATTGAACTGTGTTCACGGGTGCCATTTTTTTTCAAACCTCAGTTTCACGAGCGCCAATTAAAAAGCCCACTGAAGCTATTCAGCGGGCTTTAAAACTGGTTGCGCGAGCAAGATTTGAACTTGCGACCTTTGGGTTATGAGCCCAACGAGCTACCAGGCTGCTCCATCGCGCGGTAAGAGGGTTATTGTAGCGGATTAAGTACCTTCGTGCACTTCAACCGCGTCTTTAATTTCGGGGCGATCCACCAATTCAACAAAGGCCATCGGTGCGTTATCACCCACGCGGAAACCCATTTTCAAAATGCGTGTGTAGCCACCAGGACGGGTCTTGAAACGTGGGCCGAGATCGTTGAAGAGCTTGACCACGCTGTCACGATCGCGCAAACGGTCAAATGCCAAACGACGATTAGCCACTGTGGGCTCTTTCGCCAAGGTGATCATGGGTTCGATGACGCGGCGCAACTCTTTGGCTTTTGGCAAAGTGGTTTTGATGGCTTCATGCTCAATAAGTGAGTTCATCATGTTGCGCAACATCGCCAAACGGTGTGAGGTGGTGCGATTAAGTTTACGTAGTCCGTGTCCGTGACGCATGGTGATTCCTTTGATATTTTGCCGGCCGCCGTATCAGGTACGGCCAGGGGACTTGTGAGTCTGGTTGATAACTTTATTTTCAGCGACGCTCTAAGCCTGCAGGCGGCCAGCTCTCGAGCTTCATGCCCAAGGTCAATCCACGTGACGCCAGAACTTCTTTGATTTCGTTGAGTGACTTGCGGCCAAGGTTAGGCGTCTTAAGCAACTCGTTTTCAGTGCGCTGGATCAAGTCACCGATGTAGTAAATGTTTTCGGCTTTGAGGCAGTTGGCAGAACGAACTGTCAATTCAAGTTCATCGACTGGACGCAAGAGCAAGGGATCGAATTGCTGCGAGTTGCCTGCGGCGGCATGCGCGCCACCCACGGCACTGAACACATCGCCTTCGAGCTGTGCAAACACTGCCAACTGTTCCACCAAAATTCTCGACGAAGCACGCACGGCGTCTTCTGCGGTGATGGCGCCGTTGGTTTCAATTTCCATGACCAAGCGGTCGAGGTCGGTACGTTGTTCAACGCGTGCGTTTTCAACGCTGTAGCTCACCCGACTGACAGGCGAGAATGAAGCATCCAACACAATGCGGCCAATCGACTTGCTCGGCTCTTCACCATAGCGACGCACGGTACCAGGCACATAGCCACGGCCAGTTTCAACTTTGAGCTGAATGTCGATCTTGCCGCCTTGCGACAGATTGGCAATCACGTGTTCTGGGTTGATGATTTCAACGTCGTGCGGTGTCTGGATGTCGGCGGCTGTAACAGCGCCGTCACCATCTTTACGCAAGCTGAGTGTGACTTCGTCGCGGTTGTGCAACTTGAAGACCACGCCTTTGAGGTTCAACAAAATGTTGACCACGTCTTCTTGTACACCGTCGATCGACGAGTACTCGTGCACGACACCGGCGATGGTCACTTCGGTCACGGCGTAACCCACCATCGAAGACAACAGCACGCGACGCAAGGCATTGCCCAGCGTGTGGCCGTAACCACGCTCAAAAGGCTCCAAAGTCACCTTGGCCTTGTTATGGCCAATTTGCTCGACGTGAATATTTTTTGGTTTTAGCAAGTTTGTTTGCATTCAGATTTCCTCTCAATACCCCCGGCTCGTTACACCGGTAAGGCAGGCTGTCTGGACCACGTTGCCCGAGCAGGTTTCGTGGGGTGCGTTCGGTTGAAACTCAACCAGGATTAACGCGAATACAGTTCGACAATCAGCGATTCGTTGATGTCAGCCGCGAACTCGTCACGATCAGGCGACTTCTTGAAAGTGCCTTCAGCTTTGTCTGCATTGACTTCCACCCAAGCAGGCATGCCCACTTGTTTGGCCAACTCCAACGCCTCCAAAATGCGACCTTGCTTTTTGGATTTCTCACGCACGGCGATCACGTCACCGGCTTTCACCAGATACGAAGGGATATTGACTGGATGGCCGTTGACGGTGAGGGCTTTGTGAGACACTAACTGACGTGCTTCAGCACGTGTTGAGCCAAAACCCATGCGGTAGACCACGTTGTCCAAACGTGTTTCCAAAATGGTCAACAGGTTTGCACCCGTATTGCCTTTTTGGCGGTCTGCGGCGGCAAAGTAGCGGCGGAACTGACGCTCCAACACACCGTACATGCGTTTGACTTTTTGCTTCTCACGCAACTGCAAACCGAAGTCTGATGTGCGCTGACCCGATGTGCGGCCATGCTGACCAGGTTTTGTGTCGAACTTGGACTTGTCTGCGATAGAGCGACGTGCGCTCTTTAAGAACAAGTCTGTGCCTTCTCGGCGGGAGAGTTTGGCTTTAGGGCCTAGGTAACGTGCCACTTGAGTTTCCTTCTTAGATCATCTGCTCACTGAAAGTGAGGAGCCACTGGTGCAATACCAGCGGCGGTGGGCTTGCGGTTAACAGTAAAAAAGCGAAAACGCTTAGATGCGACGACGCTTTTGTGGACGGCAACCGTTGTGCGGTACCGGTGTCACATCAGCGATCGAGTTGATACGAATACCCAATGCGGCCAAGGCACGCACCGAAGATTCGCGACCAGGACCTGGGCCTTTGATTTCAACATCCAGGTTCTTGATGCCTTGGTCAACAGCTGCACGACCCGCAACTTCTGATGCCACTTGGGCAGCGAAAGGTGTGGACTTGCGTGAGCCCTTGAAACCTTGACCACCCGACGAGGCCCAAGACAATGCGTTGCCTTGACGATCGGTGATGGTGATGATGGTGTTGTTGAATGACGCATGCACGTGCGCGATACCGTCGGCAATGTTCTTGCGAACTTTTTTGCGAACGCGTTGTGCTGCGCTGTTGGAAGGTGATTTAGCCATTGTTGTGCCTCAATCCGATTATTTCTTCAATGCCTGAGCAGCTTTGCGCGGACCTTTGCGCGTGCGCGCATTGGTACGTGTACGCTGACCGCGCATGGGCAAACCCCGGCGATGACGAAAGCCACGGTAGCAACCGATGTCCATCAAACGCTTGATGTTCATGGTGGTTTCACGACGCAAGTCACCTTCGATGGTGATACCAGCGATCTGGTCACGGAT
>CAIMWY010000274.1 GCA_903845315.1 uncultured Burkholderiales bacterium | reverse complement strand
CAGTGCCTTTGTAGGGCACATGCAACCAGTCGGCGCCCGTTTGTTGTTTGAACAGTTCGCCCGCCAAATGCAAGCCACTGCCCACGCCCGGCGAGGCATACGACAAGCTGTAGGGTTTGGCTTGCGTGAGGGCTAACAGGTCTTTGAGGTTTTTCACCGCCACGCCCGAACCAGCCACTAGCACATTGGGAGCTTTGGCCAGCATGGTGATGGGGGCAAAGTCTTTCTCGATCTGGAACGGGAAATTGCGCATCAAGGTGGGGTTGATGGTGAGGTTGCCCGCAGGCACCACCAGCAAGGTGTGGCCATCGGGCTTGGCGCGTTTGACTTTGTCTAGCCCCAAATTGCCTGCGGCACCGGGTAAGTTGTCAACCACCGCCGATTGGCTGTAGCGCTTTTGCAAACCATCGGCCAGCAAGCGGGCCAAGGTGTCCACGGGCCCACCGGGCGGGAACGGTGCCACGATGGTGAAACGCTCTTGCGCCAACAATTTTTCTGTGGGTGACAGCGATTGGGCCTGGACATGACAACCCATGGCCAGAGTGATCAGCGCGAGCAGGCATGATGTGCGATGGCGCAGTTGACGCAAAAAAAGGCGTGCGCGCATGATGCCTGACTCGTTCAAGCCCCAGCCCAAGGCAAGGGGTTCTCATTGAGGCCCCAGTAAAAACTTTTTTGGTGGGTGTATTCCAAAATCCCCAAGCGGCCTTTTTCGCGGCCTGTGCCACTGAGCTTGACGCCGCCAAACGGTGTGCTGACGGAGAACAGCTTGTAGGTGTTGATCCACACCGTGCCGGTTTTCAAGGCGCTGCCCATGCGCCAAGCGGCTTTGTAGTCACGCGTCCAAATACCCGAGGCCAAGCCATACACGTTGTCGTTGCACTGGGCCAGCAGATCGGCCTCGTCGTGCCACGGCAGCAAGGCCAGCACGGGGCCAAAAATTTCTTCTTGGCACATCTGGGCGGTGTTGGGCAAGCCTTCAATCACGGTGGGCAAATAGAAACTACCAAGGTCAAACAAGCCGCCTTCAGGGCGCTTGCCACCAAACAACACGCGACCGCCCTCTTGCACGCCCAGCGCCACATAGCGCTCCACCGACGCACGGTGCCCCAGGTTGACCAAGGGGCCCATTTGGGTGCGCTCATCGGCCGGGTCACCCACGCGCAGGGCTTGCACGCCCGCGAGCAAACGGCGCTTGAATTCGTCGTACACGCTGGCATGGACAAAGGCACGCGAGCCTGCAATGCACGACTCGCCCGATGAGCTGAAGATGCCAAACAGCACCCCTGCCACGGCGTGGTCCAGGTCGGCGTCGGCGCACACGATGGTGGGCGACTTGCCGCCCAGCTCCAGCGAGGTGGGCATGAGCTTTTCAGCCGCCAAGCGCTGGATACCCAAGCCCACACTGGTGCCCCCGGTGAAGGCAATGCGTTGAATCAGCGGGTGTTTGACCAGTGCATCGCCCACCACCGAACCCTTGCCTGGCAAGACACTGATGATGCCATCGGGCACCCCGGCTTGCTGCGCAATCTTGGCCAACTCGATGGCCATGCGTGGTGTGATCTCGGCGGGCTTGAAAACGATGGCGCAACCGGCTGCCAATGCCGGGGCCATTTTTTGGGCTTCGCTGGCGATGGGCGAGTTCCACGGCGTGATGGCGCCCACCACACCCAGAGGCTCGTGCACGCTCATGGTCATGTAGTCGCCACGTGCGGGCGTGAGGGTGTCTTCCCAGGTTTCACAAGCGGCGGCAAAGAACTGGAAGGTGCCTGCGGCACTGGCCACCAGGGCGCGGGTTTCGCTGATGGGCTTGCCGTTGTCCAGGCGTTGCAGCTGCGCCAGCTCTTCGCCACGGGCACGAATGCCTGCGGCCATGCGGTGCAAGATGCCTGCACGTTCATGCCGCTTTAAGTTGGCCCATGACGGTTGCAGGCGTGCGTGTTCGGCGGCTTGTACCGCCTCGTCCACATCGGCCACGGTGGCTGCATGCAAGCGTGCCACGGTGCTGCCGTCTGCGGGGTATTCGGTGATGTACTCGGGGCCTGAAGCGTCGCGCCAGCGGCCCGCGATGAAGGTCTGAAGGTGGTCCGTCATGGGGTGCTCACAAAGTGACCGCAGCGCTGCGGTTGTGCAAAAAGCGCAGTGCCGACAACACGGTCAGCGCCGAGGTTTTGGGGTTGTCCGCCAAGGGCTTGCCGCGCATAGTGAGGTGCATTTCGCCAAAGGCGCCACGGGCCACGATTTCGTGGATGTTCTCGCTCACGCCAGGGTCAGCAATCAGGCGCACCTGAGTGGCATCGAGCCCCAATCCGGCCAAGGACACGGTGGCGGCCACGTTGGCGTTTTTGGGGTAGAGCCGGGCGGCTTCGCGTGCACTGGCTTGCAAGATGACGGCGGGCTCAGCCAAGGTGTCGAGATTCACCACCTGTTCGGCCGGTGTGCCGCGCCAGCCGCTGGGCGGTTTGCGCCCGGTATAGGTCACGTCAGTCAAGCCACCCAAACGCGCCGCGGCAATGGCGTCGATGCCGCCCATGGCTCCCGAGAGCAAATGCACCTGGGTCTGGCCTTGCTCGGCTGCTTGGGCCAGTTGCTCGGGCAAGCCGGCATGCGACAGCGCGCCCACCGACAACACCGCGCATTCAACGCCACGCGCCAGCGCAGGCACCACGTGTTGGGTCAAGGCGGTGTGGCCCGCACACTCCAGCACCAAGCGGCTGTTGGCAGGCACTTGGTCGCTGACCTGCACCGCTTGCCCCAACTCGGCTTGCAGCGCCGTCACACGCGGCGTCGACACCACAATGTGGCTGATGCGAGTTTGCGCAGAGCCGCTCAAGCGTTGAAAGATCGAACGCCCGATGGCGCCAAAGCCCACCAGGGTCACCTCTTGGATGGCACGTGACATGGCTCAGTCCTTTTTCAAAATGGGGCCGGCAAACTTGACTGCAAAAGCACCCCAGCGGCTCATGTCAACCTCGACCACCACGGTGCCTGGTGTGGCAAACGCTTGTTGCAGCACGGCTTGGGTTTGCGCGGGCTCTGACAAGGCCAGGTGCGTGACCTTCAAGCTGGCACAGAACTGGGCAAAGTCAGGCGTGTGCAAATCAACGTAGCAATGGCGGCTGCCGTAGATGTCGTCTTGGATGTTGCGGATCACCCCGTAGCGGCTGTCGTTCATGAGCAGCACCACGAGGTTGGCTTTTTCTTGCACGGCACAGGCCAGCTCGCCCACGTTGAGCATGAAGCCCCCATCCCCCACCAAGGCCACGGTTTTGCGACCCAGTTGGTGCTCGGCGTCGGCGATGGCGGTGCCAATGGCCATGGCCAGACCTTGGCCAATGCCACCACCCAGCGCGTGCACACCGGCACGCGGGTGGTCGAGCACAGGGGCCCGGTTGCCCCACATGGTGTTGGACAAGGTGATGTCACGCACCCACCACAGGGCTTTGCCCGCCTGTGTGGCCACGGCGTTTTTCAGGGTGACGTAAGCACCCAAGGTGGCGTCGACCAAACCGGCGGCTTCAAGGCGCGCTTGCTGCACGTCTTGGCGCAACGCAGGGTCGATCTGCATCTGGCCTTCGAGCGCATCGGCCAAGGCATGCAAGGTGTGCAGCGCGTCGCCCTGCACAAAGTAGTCGCTGCTGTAGCCACGGTTGTGGGCCAGCGCATTGGCGTCGATGCGGTAGAGCTTGGACGGCAGCTTGAGTTTGTAGCGCAGGGTCTCGTTGCTGCGCAGCCGCGAGCCCACCACCAACATGGCGTCACAGCTTTGGTACAGCGTTTCAGCGGGTTTTTGCAGGTTGTACGAGCCCAAAGAGGCCGGGTGGTCTTCGGCCAAGATGCCGCGCCCTTGCACCGAGGTGACCACGCCCCAACCCATCTTGACAAAGCGTTCCACCGCCGGGCCTGCCGCTCGCGCGCCTCCACCCAGCCACAACAGCGGGCGCTTGGCTGTGCGCAAGCGCTCGGCCAAGGCCTGCACCTCAGACACAGGGGCCACGACAGGCGGCACAGGCAGTGGCAATATTTCGGGCGGCACCTCCATCAGCAGGCCTTGCACGTCGATGGGGATTTCAATGCTGACGGGGCCACACGGTGCGGTGAACGCCAAGCGCACAGCTTCGCGCAAGGTGGCCAAGGCGGTCTCGGGGTTGCGGATGCGAAACGCGGCTTTGCCCACCGCTTGCAGCATGGCCACTTGGGCCGGGGCTTCGTGGATGTAACCCAGGTCGCGATCGAGGTAAGGCGACTCGATTTGACCCGTCAGGTGCAGCAAGGGCGTGCCTGCGGTGAGCGCTTCGATCATGGCGCCTGCCGCATTGCCCGCGCCGGTGCCCGTGCTGGTAACGCACACGCCCAAGGTGCCGGTGACACGCGCATAGGCGTCGGCCATGTTGCAGGCACCGGCTTCGCCGCGTGCCGAGACAAAGCGAATTTTTTGCCGCCGGTGGAAAGCATCCAAGATCGGCATGTTGTGAATCGAGATCACACCAAAGGCGGCCTTGACGCCGCATTGCTCTAAAAATCGGGTGGTCAGTTCGCCAACGGTGATTTGTGATGTCGAGGTGGGAGTGGTCATGTCGAACTTGGTTTTTGAAAATGGCTGATGCGATCGGTCAACTGAGCGGCCGCTAATTGAACGTGAGACACCAAGGCCTTGGCAAGCTCAGGGTCCACCTGCTGCGCGGGCACCGTGATGCTGATGGCGGCCACCACGTGGTGCTGGTGGTTGAACACAGGTGCGGCGATGGTGGAGATGCCGTTTTCAAACCCACCTTGGCTCAGGCCATAGCCGTTGGCACAGTCGGCGTCGATCAAGGTTTTGAGTTGGGCCAAGGAGGTAGGGGTTTTGTCGGTGTAGGTGGGCAGCGGTGTTTCTGGGTAGAGTTTTTTCAGGGCGCCCATGTCGAGGTCAGACAACAGCAAGCGGCCCAACACGGTGGCGTGGGCGGGCAATCGCGCACCCACCTGGATGGAGTGAAACAAGGCGCTGCGCCCTGCCGCCTTCACAACAAACACCACGTCACGGCCATCGCGCACCACCAAGTGGGCCGAGTAGCCCGAGGTGTCGCGCAGTTGTTCGATGACAGGTCGACCGTATTCGGTGAGCTCCATCGAGGCCAAAAACTCAAAGCCCAAACGCAACACACCGATGCTGAGTTTGTAGCTGGTCGAGTCACCCACACGCTCGACAAAACCCGAGCGCTCCAAGGTATGCAAGATGCGAAACACCGAGGCGCGCGGCAGGTCCATGGTGCGGGCCAAATCGGCCCCCGTCAGCGTGGGCGTGGTGCGGTTGAACTGGCCCAACAGCTCCAAGCCGCGCTGCAGAGCGGGCACCAGGTATTTGTCGTCAGAGGTGGCTGTCATGGTGCGGCTGTCATGGTGGGGTGGTTGCGGCAAGACCGAGCAAGGCATTGACAGCTTGCGCGCCTTCGAGGGCGCAAGCGTGCCCCACATCGCCCAGGTCGTGCCAGGCAAGCCCCAAGCGCGCCGCCAAGGCTTGGCAACCTGCCATGGGCGTGATGCCATCGGCACGGCCGCTGGCAATGGTCAAGGGGGCGGTGCCATGCTGCAAGTTGGTGGCGACATCGCCCTGCGACAGCATGTGGGTGGCTTGGGTGTATCCGGCGGGATGCACCTGCGCCATGATGTGTTGCACAAAAGCCAGTTGCTCGGGGCTGGCCTGGGGCGACAACATGGCCACTCCGCGTTTGCTGGCCATGCCCTGGGGCCCTAAGGTGTTGAGCGCGTGCAAGCGGTCGTCGCGTTTTTGTGCGCGCAGCGCAGCATCGGCCAAGCCATAGCCTTGCGCGGGTGCCAGCAACACCAGACGCGACACGCGTGCGGGCTGCGCAGCCGCTGCGCTGGCAGCCATCAAGGCGCCCAGCGAATGACCCACCAAGGTGATGGGATGGGTGATGCCCAAGACGTCCAACCAGGCCCACACATGCGCGGCGTAGTCACGCGGCAAAGGCTCGGCGGGCGTCACGGGTGTTGAAGCGCCATAGCCCGGTGCTTCCCAAGCCAGCAGGCCGAGGGCTTGCAACGGCACTGCGGCCGAACCATGCGACTTGGCGTCTGCCGCAGCATGACGCAGCGACTGGGTCGCCGCTTCGAGTTGCATCAACCAACTGCCTGAACCCGAGCCAATGCCGTGAAGCAGCACATGCGTGGTCTGCTTGATCGACGCACCGGCATGGCGGTATTGCACCGTGCCCAAGGCGGTGTCGACCTGTTGCAGCGCATGGGCTTGCAGACGATGCTGGAGATCGGTGGCGGCCGTCATGGGGCTGGGTTTCAGCGCTTGACTTTGGAGAGCGGGTGCTCAGGCGGATAGGTGGGGGTGATGGGCTTGGGGGTGCCCAGCATGACGCACATGAGCGCGTCTTCGTCGGTGATGTTGACTTCTTCGCGGTACACGCCGGGTGGCACAGAGATGAGGTCGCGCTCATGCAGGATCGACTCCCAGCGCTGGCCGTCTTTTTCGCACACGATTTTCATTTTGCCGCGCAGCACAAAGAACACCTCTTCCACGTCGTAGTGGATGTGTGAGGGACCAATGCCACCGGCCGGAATGACCATGGTGGAGAAGGTGAAGTGCGCCGAAGGCACGGTGTTGTTGTCGCTGGCCACGCCGGTGGCGCCGGTCCCCATGTAGCGCATTTGGGCGCGGCGGTAACGCGGGTCTACTTTGGCTTGGAACGCCAGTGCGTCCCAGTCGTAGCTGCGGGTGGCAAAGCGCGCCACGCGCGACTCGAGCCATGCGCCTAAGTCTTGGCCGCTGGCAGGCATCAAGCTGCGCTGGATCTCGGCTTCAGGTGGGATGAGGGCATCCATCAGGCCGCGTTCGTTGAACACGGGTTGGTTGGCAGCTGGGGTGGTGGTCATGGGGGTCTCCTTGAGAACAGGGTTAATTCATCACAAAGCCGCCATTGACGGGCAAGACTTGCCCCGTCACATAGCCGCTGCTGCGGGATAACAAAAACAGCACGATGGCGGTCACGTCGCCGGGCACTTGGGCGCGTTCGATGGCACGGCCTTGGGCGTAGAACTGGTGGCGGACTTCGGGCACGTACTCGGTGGCTTCGACCAAGGTCAAGCCCGGCGCCACCGCGTTGACGGTGATCCCTTGGGGCCCAAGCTCCCGGGCCATGGAGCGCGTCATGGCCATGACCGCGCCTTTGCTGGACACATAGGCCATCAAGCGCGGCGCACCCCACAAGGCGGTGTCGGACGCGAGGTTGACCACACGGCCCGTGCCGCTGGCGGCCAAGTGCGGCGTGGCCGCGACGGTGGCCAACCATGGGCCGCGCACGTTGACAGCCATCACATGGTCCCAGGTGTCGACGCTGAGTTCGTCCATGTTTTTGCCGCCCGAGTTGGTGATGGCGGCGTTGTTGACCAAACCGTCTAAGCCGCCCCAATGGGCTGCAGCGGCGTTCACCCCAGCCTTGACGGCAGCGGGGTCTGACATGTCCATGGGCAGGTAGTGGGTGACGTGGCCCAGTTCGTTGGCCAGAGCTTGGCCGCGCTCGTGCAGCACATCGCTGATGACCACACGGGCCCCGGCTTGCACCAGGGCGCGCACAAAAGCTTCGCCCAAGCCACGGGCACCGCCCGTGACCAACACACGGCGATCGGTCAGCAAGATCTCTGGAGTGGGTGTGCTAGCAGCCGTCATAGCTAGCCCACTCATGCACTGCGCCGTTCGGCGCTGGGCAAGTAATGCAACACACGCCGCTCGGCCAAGGCCACAGCGTAGTAGGCCACGATGCCAATCACTGTCAGGGCCCCAATGACCACGAACACAGCCGCGGTGTTGCCCTGGCCTTCAAAGAAGACCAACAGGTATCCCAGACCCATGTTGCCGCCCACCAACTCTCCCACCACCACACCGATCACGGCCAAGGTGCTGGCAATGCGCAAGCCCGAAAACAAAGCAGGCATGGTGGTGGGGTACTCGACCATGCGAAACACTTGCAAGCGGGTGGCCGAAAACGAACGTGCCAGGTTGATCATGTCGTGGTCCATGGTGCGCATGGCCGACAGCACGTTGATGAGCACCGGGAAAAACACAATCAGCACAGCCACCAATATTTTGGGGTACATGGTGTAGCCCAACCACATCACAAACAAGGGCGCAAAGGCCACCTTGGGTGCAATTTGCAAGGCCAGCAAATAGGGCGACAACACGGCTTCCACCCGCGGCGACAGCCCTAAGGCGTAGCCAATCAGGGCCCCCATGATGGCGCCCAACACAAAGCCCAACACCACCTCGGCGGCGGTGATGCCCGCATGCCACATCAGTTTTTCTGCATCCCAGATGCGCACCGCCTCAGCACACACCGTGGTCAAGCGCGGCAACACGAACTCGGGCACGCCCAGCCATGCGGGCCCCCATTCCCAGGCAGCAAGAAATACAACCAGCACAGCCACGCTCATGCCGGTGGTGACAAGACTTTCGCGTTGTTCGCTCATGAATGGCTTACTTTCCTGAGACGAACTGGTTGGTATAGAGGTCTTTCAAAGGCGCGGCTTTGGGCACCACACCGTTGTCGACATAAAACTTTTGCAACTCGGACAAGCGCGCTTCGTCCATTTGACCGGGCACTTTTTGCTTGGCGTAAACGTATTGGTTGTACATCTCAAAGGCTTTCAAGATGGATGCTTCTTTGCCTTTGTGCGCAGGCACATGGGCCACGTACACCGCGGTGGCGGCCTTGGGGTCAGCCATGATGTCTTTCATGCCTTTGACGGTGGCGCGCACCAGCTTTTGAATGAGTTGCGGGTTCTTTTGGATCGTCTCGTCAGACGCCAAGATGGCTTGGGCCATGCTCTTGAAGTAAACATCTGCGGGCAAGATGTCGACCTGAGCGCCAGCTTCCATGGAACTCACAGTCCAATCAGGCACGCCCGCCATACCCACCGCTTTTTTGGCGGCAAACTGCTGCCACACACCCGCCGGGCCGGCGGCCTGGATGTTGACGTCGTTCTTGGTCAAGCCCACTTTGCTGAGCATGCCGAGCAAGGCGTAATAGGTGGTATCGGTGTAGGCCAACACGGTCACGGTTTTGCCTTTGAGCTCGCGGGGGCTTTCAATTTTTTCGTCTTTGTGCGTCACCAACTGCGTGAGCGAACCTGCGCCCAACACGGCCACCGCCTTGACCGGAATACCTTGGGCACGCGCAATGATGGGTGTGTCGCCAATGGCGCCGCCAATCACGGCGTTGCCAGCACCGACTTGTTTGGCCACATCCACGCCACCACGGCCAGTGACGAATTTCACATCCAAGCCTTCGGCGGCGTAATAGCCTTTGGCCTGAGCAATCATCCAAGGACCGAACGCAGGCAAGGTGCTGGGTGCCGGCAAAAGGTAAGTGATTTCTTGCAACGCTTGGGCACGTGACATTGTGGGTAGGGCCAACGTGGCCGCAGCCATCAGTGCCAAGGTGAGACGTCGACTCTTTGAAGCGGATATGAACTGGCGCATGTAATGACTCCTAGGGTGGTGTGAAGAAGCGTTGAGAAAAATCGGTTGGGTGCGTCAATGCACCTCGGTGTTGGCGTCGAGTTTGAGCAACTCCATCAAGCGGGCCACATAGCGACCGACTCGGTCGTCTTTGCGTCGCTGCATGGGGTTGTCACGTCCGGGAATGTCGACGGTGATTTGTTCAATGATGGTGCCAGGTCGCTCGCTCATGACCAGAATGCGATCGGACAAGGCCACCGCCTCGGCCAAGTCATGGGTGATGAACAACACGGTCTTGCCTTGTTCAGACACAGTGCGTGCCAAATCTTGTTGCAAGATCATTTTGGTTTGTGCATCGAGCGCAGAAAACGGCTCATCCATCAACAACACCACGGGGTCGATGGCCAAGGTACGGGCCAAGGCCGCACGTTGGCGCATCCCCCCCGAGAGTTGGTGCGGGTAATGACCACCAAACCCGGTGAGGTGACATTGCGCGATCAACTGCGTGGAGACTTTCTGACGCTGCGTCGCACCGACACCCCGCAACTCCAAACCAAACTCGATGTTTTGCGCAATCGTGCGCCAGGGCATGAGCAAATCTTTTTGCAGCATGAAGGCCACATGTGAATTGGGGCCGTTGACCACTTCGCCTGCTACTTTGACCATGCCCGCACTCGGCTTGGCCAAGCCTGAGCCTATGTTGAGCAAGGTGCTTTTGCCGCAGCCTGAGGGACCGATGATGGAGACCACTTCGCCGGGTGCGATGGCAAATGTCACATCTCGCGCAGCCAACACCTCAGAGGGTGTGCCGGGAATGCCAAATCGCTTGTCAACACCAATGAATTCAATGGCCGGGGTGACGGCCTGCGCTGCGCTCATACGGAACTCCTGTATTCGCTGAATTTGTTTCTTTAATGAAACATTGATTCATTAAAGAAATATTATTGACCCCAGACCGAAGGGCGTCAAGAATGGCCCGCAGCTTTTGAAGGTTATTAAACGGTCACTTCGGGTCTGGTTGCAACAACCAGTCGAGCAGCAACTGCGCCGAGGCCACAGGTCGCTCCATGGTGGCCATGTGCCCTGCTTGCGCGATGGTGAGCACCGGTGGGCACACAGGGATGTAGGACGCGATTTCTTCGTGCTGAGACACGGGCGACCAACTGTCTTGCTGGCCACAGGCCACCAAAGTGGGAATGCGCAAGGTGGCCAACACGTCCATGGTGTCGGGGCGCTTAAGTAAGGCCTGAATTTGATGGGCAAACACATCGGCCGACTTGCGCGCCAGCATGGCCACGATGGCTTCGATCAACGCGGCATCGCCCAAGCGTTCGGGCGCCACCATGCCTTGCACCCACACCTGCGCCATCGCGCGCACACCCTGCGTGCGGGCAATGTCGAGCAGCGCATAGCGCTTGCGCGCCTCTTCTTCACCTGCAGCCCCAGGGGCTTTGGCTTTGTAGCCGGTGTCGAGCAGGGCCAAGCGTGTGACGCGCTCGGGCGCTCGGCGCATCACTTCGAGTGCCACCCGACCCCCCATGGAGTGGCCTGCCAAGGCAAACGTGGGCGGTGCAGTGGCCAGCAACTGCTCGGCCATGGTGCCCAAGTTGTCGGCCATGCCGTGGTCCACGATGTGGCACTGGGCATGCGGCGCCAACGCGGGCAGCAAGGGGGCCCAGACGGCGGCGTCGCACATCAGGCCGGGGACCAGGAGCAGGGCTTGGAGCGAAGTGGGGCGAGAAGTGGTGGTCATGGTTGACCAAGAGTATCCCAGTTCAAAAGAAACTTTGGAGCGACCGACATCACTCCACCGTCACCGACTTCGCCAAGTTGCGTGGCTTGTCCACATCGGTGCCACGCGCACACGCCGTGTGGTAGGCCAGCAATTGCAGCGGCACCACATGCAAGATGGGCGAGAGCACGCCGTAGTGCTCGGGCATGCGAATGACGTGCACGCCTTCGCTGCTTTGAATTTGGGTGTCGCCGTCGGCCAGCACGTACAACACGCCACCGCGCGCGCGCACCTCTTGCATATTGCTTTTGAGTTTCTCCAGCAAGGCGTCGTTGGGGGCCACCGTGACCACCGGCATGGCACTGGTCACCAAGGCCAGGGGGCCGTGTTTGAGTTCACCCGCGGCATAGGCCTCGGCATGGATGTAGGTGATTTCTTTGAGCTTGAGGGCTCCTTCCAGCGCGATGGGGTACTGCGTACCACGCCCCAAGAACAAGGCGTTTTCTTTGGACGCAAAGTCTTGCGCCCATGCGATCAGCTGTGGCTCTAAGCTGAGCACCCCTTGCAAGGCTGCAGGCAGGTGGCGCATGGCCTTGAGGTGTTGGGCCTCTTGCGCGTCGCTCAAATGGCCCTTGGTTTGCGCCAAGGCCAGAGTGAGCAAAAACAAACCGGCCAGTTGGGTGGTGAAGGCCTTGGTGGAGGCCACGCCAATCTCGGCGCCTGCGCGCGTG